>CAYVSD010000009.1:0-42827 GCA_964453315.1 uncultured Muribaculaceae bacterium
TAGCAAATGACTATTGCGATAAAGTACAAGGAGGCAAGAAATTACCGGATGCAGCTGCATTAGCAAAGATAGCCCGCACACTCTATGGAGATGATACAATAAGCGACGCAAACTCATACAATTACAAAGACGGATTAAACTGGAACGCAAACAAAGCTGAAGTATTTGCAGCTTTAGGAATTGTATCAACTGCGTCTTGGTTCGCCTTGTGGTCGCCGCAGCCATACGGCACAGACAACGCTTACTTTCGTAACTTCATCAGCACGAATACGGTTTACAACGGCAGCTACCGCTACAACGACATTATACGGGCGGTTTGTCTCGAATAGCCCGAGCCTGTAGATTAGGTGAAACCCAACAGTAGGGCTATGTTGAAGGCGATAAGTGTATAAGGCGATAAGTTTTTTAGGTCGGCGGAGCGGAGCTCCGCCGACTGTATATATTTTCCTCTCCAAGTGACACTAGTTCAAACATATAATCTATATCTCAAATTCGCCAAACGGTTTGAGTCCGTGATAAATATAAGAATTATCTACAAATTGCTGATTGAAAAGATCTTTTTTAATCAGCAATTTTACTATGTCGGGTAGCAGCATACTACTTCCTGCAAGAGTTCCGTCTACAGAAGTCGCTTTTTCACCGTCAAAATATATTCTGCTTCCCGCAAAATCAAATTCTTTTACTTTACTATGGGTACACGGCAGGCAATCTGAAACCAGCAAAATTTTATCAACAGGTTTACATTTCAACAAAAGTTGCAAGGCATTATCACTTACATGCACACCGTCAGCAATAATTTCCGTATAAATACTGTCATCTAAAAGCGCTGATAACGCAGTAGATTCACCGCGGTGAGAGATAGCACTCATTGCGTTAAAAGTGTGTGTTGTTGCGTCACATCCTGACAAATCTCCACCAACACAATGCCCCGCCTGAATTTTAATATTTTTAGAATGAAGATAATTAATCAAATCTCTATTAGCTAATTCAGGTGCAAGAGTAACAATTTTTATAAAATCATCCTCGACTTTTTTAAAATTTTCAATAGTCGGCGCCATAAACCAATCCGAATTATGAATCCCTTTTTTCACAGGGTTTAAAAATATCCCCTCTAAATGAACTCCAGAAATACGCGCCATATCAGAAGTTTGTCTTTTTGAAGCTTCTTTAATAACAACAATTTGCCGTTTAATATTTTCTATGCTATCTGTAACAAGCGTAGGGAAAATATATCCGACACCTTCTTTAATAATTTCTTGAGCAACGAACAAAACATCTTCAACGCTTGCTGTGTTGAAATTTATTCCGTAACACCCGTGAAAATGTTGTTCAATTAAATATTTTAGCTTCATTTAACCTATGCTCCTAAAATTAATAAAAAAGCTCGACATTTGTCTCGCACTCCCTCGAAATCAAAGATTTCGGTCCCCCTAAAAAGGGGACAAAACTGGATTATATAACGCTGCCTGCAAAAACTTTTCTTGCCTGTTCTCTATCGTCGAAATGTATAGTTTTATCACGCAAAATCTGATAATCTTCGTGACCTTTACCCGCTATAACAACAACATCATTATTTTCAGCAATAGTTTTCAACATAGAAATAGCCTCGCCCCTGTCGGGTTCAACCGTAACTATATCAGGCGAAACAGAGCTTAATCCCGCGATAATATCTGTTATAATTTGTTGTGGATCTTCAGACCTCGGGTTATCACTTGTAATAATAATCTTATCTGCCAATTTTTGAGCTATCGCACCCATTTTAGGGCGTTTTGTCGCATCTCTGTCACCGCCGCAGCCAAATAAACAAATCAATTTGCCGTCTTTTGGTGTAATTTCTCTTGCGGCTTTTAATACATTTTCCAAACCGTCAGGAGTATGCGCATAATCTACAATTACAAGCGGTTTTTTATTAACAATTTCAAATCTGCCCGCAACTCCGTGTACATTTTGCAAAGCTTTTAATGCAATCTTGATATCAATTCCTTGCGCATAAACAGCAGCAATTGAAGCAAGGACATTATAAACGCTGAACATTCCGTTCATGTGAAGATTAACGCTATACTCCAAACCGCCAATCACAAGAGTAAATTCAGCTCCGTTTAGTGAAAAATTAATATTTTTTGCCATAACATCAGCTTGATTTTTCACACCATAAGTAAGTTTTTTAACATCATTTGGAGTAACCTCCAAAAATCTTTTACCATATTCATCATCAATATTTACAACAGCAAAATCACCTTCTCCAAGACGCTCAAATAATAGCGCTTTTGCTTTAAAGTAATTTTCCATCGTTATATGATAATCCAAATGATCTTGAGTAAGATTTGTAAACACCGCCCCGTTAAAACGGCAACCACCGACCCTATTTTGCTCAAGAGCGTGCGAGCTGACTTCCATTACGACATTATCAATCTTTTCAATATCTTTTATCATTCTCAATGTAGCCTGCAATTCAGGTGATTGAGGAGTGGTGTGTTTTGCGTTGCGATATTCACCGTTTGATGATAACTTATAACCTAAAGTGCCTATTAATGCACATTTTTGAGAATTCTCTTCATATATTTTTTGTATTAAATGAGTAACAGTTGTTTTTCCATTTGTACCCGTAACACCTATCAAATTAAGACCCTTTGACGGACTTGAATAAAATCTGTCTGCAATATCTGCAATCTGATGTCTTGTTGATTCCACTTGAACTTGCGGAACATCAACATTCGGTACGGATTTTTCAACTAATAGTGCAACCGCCCCGCTATCAATGGCTTTTTGAGCAAATTCGTGACCATCTGCATGTTCACCTGTTAAACATACAAAAATGTCGCCCTTTTTTGTCGTATTTGAATTATAAGAAATGCCTGATATTTCAACATTTTTAAAATTAATCAGATCTTTATATTTTAAATATTCAATCAATTCATCAAGTTTCATTTATTATCTCCTTATTATTTTTTGCTTTTATTTTGAATTTTATCAGGTTTAATGTCTAAAATCCTTGCAACTTGCTCGGTTATTTCGTGAAAGACAGGGCCTGCAACAGTATTTCCCCAAACAGGACCTTTTTTAGCACTGTCGATAACAACATATATCAAAGCCTGCGGGTCATCTGCCGGAAAATATCCGATAGTTGAAGTGTACATAGCGCCGGAATAACCTACTCCATGTTCTAACGGTTTGCGTGATGTACCTGTTTTGGCAGCAATATTATATTTGTCCGATTTGATACAAGACTTTCCGTTATTGACACTTTTAACAAGTAATCTTGTAATTATTTTTGCAGTTTCAGGCGAAATCGTTTGGATATATTTAATTTTTTCTTCTGCTTCTTCCGCAGAATATTTTATAATATGCGGAGTAACTCTTACACCTTTATTTGCAAGCGCTGAAACCGCAGAAACCATTTGCATTATAGAAACAGATGTTCCATAACCGTATGACATAGTCATATGCAAACCCTTATCCCAATACTGAGGACTTGCCAACAAACCTGAAGATTCACCAGCTAAATCAATTCCTGATTTTTCACCGAACCCAAATTTTTTCAACATATCATAGAACTCTTTATGAGTCATTAAAAATCCAACATTTACAGAACCGATATTACTTGAATGTTCAAATAAATATACTAAATTGATTCTGCCGGGAGCCCCCTTTTGTTTATAATCATAATTCTCAATAGTATAATTGCCAAACTTCATTCTACCAGAATCTTCTATTGTAGAATTTTCATTAATTTTGCCAAGCTCCATAGCACTTGTTACTGTAATAGTTTTAAACGTTGAACCCGGAGGATATACATCCGTAAGTGTCCAATTCTTTATTTGAGTATTAGAAGCTTTTTGAAATTTATTCGGATCATAAGTCGGATAAACAGCATAAGCAAGGATTTCACCGTTCTTAGGATTCATTACAATAACCGCGCCACGCAAAGCATCCTTTTCTCTAATAATTTTATATAATTCTTTTTCGCAAACATGCTGAATTGCAGCATCAATTGTTAAAGTAACATCCTGACCTTTCGGTGTCACCGTAGGCACAACAGGATCAGTTGAAAATTTATAAATAATTTTACCGTCTCGAGTTTGTTGATATCCGGTAGCTTTTATTACATGCTCTAATTTATCTTTCGCACTAAGTTCAACACCATTTGAAACATCCGCATCGAAATTATAAAACCCTAAAACATGCGCAGCTAAAGAACCTTGAGGATACTCTCTTGTATTTTTTTTATCAAGCGAAATAGATCTAAAACTATTATCACTAATTACTTCCATAACTTTTTTGGCAGTATCTCTATCTACATCTTTTTTTATTGCAATTACTTTTATCTTTTTATTTGACAATTTATTAAATAAGACATTTTCAGAAATTCCAAGAACAGGAGAAAGTAACTTCGCGATAGTACGAGGGTTTTCATTTTTAGAATAATCAACAGGACGAGCATATATGTTGTAATAAATTCTATCAGTAGCGAGTTTTATGCCATTTCTGTCGTAAATATCTCCTCTAAGCGCAAAATTATGACTTACTCGCTGCAATCTTCCTTTTTCTCTATAATTTTTGAAATCAAAAATTTGTAAGATAAACAAATGCACTATTAAAATTATGATGACAATAAAAAAAATTAATTCCAATATATCAATTGCACCATTACAATATTTATTTTTTGACTGTTTTCCACGTTTTTCGTCAAAATTTTTCTTCATAAACTATCCCTTAAAATAATTTTATCGTAAAATTTAAGAATGTACAAGTTCGTTATAATTTTATTAATGTTATTTATATTTAGCTCGCAAGTTCAATGTGCAAATATCGTTTATCCTAAAAAAACAGAGGTAACTATTAATTCTCCTCACACTTTTTTTATAGGAAACGAACCAAGTAATAAATTAAAAATTAATAATGAAAATGTAAATCTCTATAAAACAGGTGCGTTTAAACATGCTGTAGATTTAAATTACGGAGAAAATATTTTTAATATAGACAATGGTTTTGAAACTAAAATTTATAAAATTTATAGAGAAACCCTCCCACAAAATACATCTGACATAAAAGATTTAAAAAAATTAATAGCTGACGAAAATCCTGCTTACGAGAAAGAAGTAAAAGAAGCAGCTTTAAAAGGAAACCTTAAAGTTACCGTTGATGCGGGTCATGGAGGGAAAGAAAACGGTGCAATTGGTTGTCTTGGAGAGAAAGAAAAAGATATTAACCTTAAAATTGCAATTAAATTAAGAGATCAGCTTAAAAATGCCGGCTATCAAGTATTTATGACAAGAGAAGATGATTCTTTTGTAGGATTACGCGACAGAGTTGAATACGCAAACAATAATGATTCTCATGTATTTATAAGCATACATGCAAATGCGCTTCCCGATTCTCTTGCAAGAAAAGAAATCCGAGGTTCAGAGGTTTATTATCTTTACCCGCAGGCTGAAAAACTTGCGCAAAGCGTTTTAAAATCTCTAAATCAAGAGTGTAACATAGAAGCGCGCGGAATATATCAAAGGAATTTTGCAGTTATACGCAACCCTAAAGCTATAAGCATACTTGTAGAAATAGCTTACATTATAGATCCGCAAGATGAAGAAAAGCTTATTGATAATAATTTTCAAGATAAAGCGGCAGAAGCAATATTAAATGGATTGGAGAATTATTTAAGAAATGACATATAATAACGAGATTATAGGAGCATTTATTGTTCCAACAGGGATAGGGGCTTCTATTGGCGGTTATGCCGGAGATGCAAGTGCTTATGCAAGGAAATTCGCCGAAATATCTAAATTAATTGTTAATCCTAATGTTGTTAATGCAGGAGGATTTTCCGGCATAACAGATAATATGCTATACGTTGAAGGATACAGCTTAGATAGTTTTTTTAAAGGTAAAATAAGTCTTATTCCTTCAAAAAATAAAATTGGGATTATATATGATAAAGCAATTCCCCAAGATGTTTTAAATGTTCATATCAATACACAAAATGCCGTAAAAACAGTATATGGTATTGATATTGCCAAATATATTATAACCGAAGAACCTGCCGGAATAGAGTTTTTTATGACTGATGAAGGTATTTCAACCGGTAAGGTTAATAATATTTCAACAATCGAAAAAGCTGCTCAAAAACTCATATCACAAGGCTGTGAAGCAATCGCCATTGTTTGTTTGTTTGATGACGCAGAAGAAGATAATACAAATTATTCGGCAGGAGAAGGAGTTGATCCTGTAGGCGGGATAGAAGCCGTAATATCTCATTGTATATCAAAGAAATTTAAAATTCCTTGTGCGCATTCACCTGCATTTATTGATTATCAAATATATCCTGATATTGTTAATCCAAAATCGGCATCTGAATACATCACTCCTACATTTTTACCATGCATATTGCTTGGTCTTTCCCAAGCTCCAAAAATTTCAACCGACATTTCAAAAGGTATAAATATTAATGATTTAGATTATCTTGTAATGCCATTTAATTCTTTGGGTTCTATACCTGTATTTGAGGCTTTGAACAGAAAAATTAAGATCTTTGCCGTAAAAGAAAATAAAACAGAATTAGATATTACAAAAGAAAAACTCTTTCCAAATTCCGATATAATTGAAGCTGATTCGTATAATGATGTACTCTACAATCTTAAAAAACTAACAAATTAGGTTCATCTTTAAGTTCATAAAACATTTTAGCCGCTTGTTTAAATTTTTCAGGAGCAGCACTTGTATAAAAGTCTTCGTATGTATTTTTAGCATCTTTTCGCAACAACCCAACGGAGTTTAAATCATCTTTTATACTTTGCACAAAAATATCTGCAGGATCTATAAATATATTTTTAGGGGCATATCTTGATAAAATTTCGAGTAAAAACGGATAATGCGTACACCCTAAAACTATCCTATCCGGATTGTTTTTTAACATTTTTTCTAAATCTGCTTTTATAATATTAGTGCTATTTTCATCATCAAATAAATTATTTTCAACAATATTTACCCATTGAGGACAGTATTGACCAAATACCGTAATATTAGAATTGTGTTTTGCAATTTCATATTCATAAGCGTGCGAATTTATTGTTGCTTTTGTTGCAAATACACCAAGTTTATTAATATCTAAATTTGCCAAAACTTTGGCAACTGATTGCACAATAGGATACAATTTAAAGTTATATTTTTCTGCAATTTCATCATAAATAACAGAAGATGTAGTATTACATGCCATAACTACAGCCTTACATTTTTTCTCTTCAAAAAAATGTAAAATTGGTTCAGAATATTCTAATAATTGCTCTTTAGTTTTATCACCGTATGGAACGTGTAAAGTATCACCATAATATATGCAATTTTCATTCGGCAAAAGGGTTTTAACATGTTTTAAAACAGTCAAACCTCCCACTCCGGAATCAATAAAGCCTATTGGTCTGTCATTATTTAAAATACTCATCTATACCTTCAACTATCGCTTTTGCGGTAGCTTCCTTCCTACTATCCGTTACAAGTTGAGAACGCTCTTTCGGATTTGACAAAAAGCCGATTTCTACAAGAATCGCCGGTGCTGTCGTATGATTTATAACATAAAATTTTGACTTAAACAATCCTCTATCATTAGAATTTATGTTATTAAGCATTGCGGCGTGAACAAATTTTGCAAGCCCCAAACTATTATCTTTATAATAATGAGTTTCCAATCCTGAAGGATTTTCGCTGTTACTTGAATTAACATGAATACTAACGAATATATCAGGCATTACAGCTTCACTAATATCAACTCTATCTTGTAAAGAAACAGTCTCATCTTCTGTACGAGTCATTGTTACTGCATAACCTTTTTTTATCAAATCTTTTTCAACACGTTTTGCTATATCGAGAGTAATATCTTTTTCTCTGACGTTTCCTCTCAAAGCACCGCAATCAGAACCACCATGGCCTGCATCTATAACTATAGCCTTCTTTCCACCTTTACGCAAAGCCGGTACAACTTCTGAAAGATTTAATTCAGGCATCTTAAATTCCGGCTTATCCTTATGCGTTTCAAGCTTTTTAAATGTCTTTTTTATTCTTAATGTTTTACCGTCTGAGCCAATGTGAATATCAAATTTATCTTCATTTACGGCAGGGATAGATAAATTCATAACATTGTTTGAGTCAAAAACGACTTTAGCATTAGAAAACGGAGTGTTTTCAAATGCTTTATTTATGATATTTGATACATTCCCGCTAACATTATAAAGCTGAAGATTTAAAGCATTGACATCTCTATCTAAGCCAAATAATAATCTACTGTTAAATATCAATTTAAAAGACTGTGTATTTGAAGAACTTTTTTCATACTGAGCAGAAGTCATAGAAATATTTTGACTAAATAAATCTTTTATAGGAAATTCAAATTTATCAACTAACGCTATACGCTGAGAATCTGCAAAAATAATCGGCACATATTTTTCAGGATTAGGAGCGGTAATAACAAGACGTACAGTAGTCTTATCAAATTGACCAATTTTTAACGTATCAGAACCGATACTAATTGGTTTATTGTGAAAGGATGGGTTAACCATTGCATTTTTAATGTCATAAACAACTCTGTTTGGATTTGACAAATAAAAAGGTTTTGATAATGAAAAAGACCCTAAGCCGTATAATATTACGCCATTTGGTTCAACGCTATAGGAATTTAAATAATATTTAGACTTTAAAGCCAAATCTTTTTTTTCTAAAATATAACTTTTAGTTGTATTAATTTCAAAAGCGGAATTTATCTGACCAAGAATATTATCGTTACTTACCTCAACAGGAATTTCCATTGATATTGGTTCAAAAAATTCTTGAGGAGAATTTTCCTGATAAACACCTTGAAAATAATAATTATTTATCGTCGGATTTTTAAAACGCAAGAATAATGTATTATTTAATTTTCGCAATTGAATATTTTTAGGATTATAACCATCAGAATAAGCAAAAGCAATTCTTACAATTTTTTCGGGAATTGATTGCTGACTAATCGTAATTTGTTTTATTGAAGAATTATTTAAAACAAAATTCTGAGTTGTACAATCTAAAACTGCCGGTTTAATATCTATATAAGCTTTCTTAGACGTATCATCAATATATAAAACAGGTTTTTCATTAAAAGAAAAAGCTTCATTATCATAAGAATTTATTGTTAAAAAAGCACCTGAATTATCATAAGAAACAGAATTTATATTTAAGTTTGTTGCCCAAACTCCTTGTACAAATGTAAGGATAAATGTTAAAATACATAAAATTTTAATAAAAAATTTTCTCATTCTTATATGATTATAACTTTAAATTTGTAGTGAAGCAAAAATGTAACAGACAGAAAAAATTAACCCTTGAAAAATTAAATTTTTGGAATAATATAGATAAGGGAACAGCTTTCCGAGCGAAGTCGTTGTAACCAAAATTGAATAATTTACGCGCCCGTAGCTCAGCTGCCCTGCGGCGAGCAGTGAGACAAGCCGAGCGGACATGGTCCGCGAGGTGGAGTCGAGGAAAGCGGTGTCAGCTTGCGATGAGCAAGATGAGCAGGCATTCCGAGCGGAGTCGTTATCACCAAAATTGAATAATCTATGCGCCCGTAGCTCAGCTGGATAGAGCGTTTGGCTACGAACCAAAAGGTCGGGAGTTCGAATCTCTTCGGGCGTAATTTTAAAGACAGGGTTAATCCCTGTCTTTAAAATTATGTTTGAATACTGATGAGAACTCTATTTTGGAGTTCGAACGAGTTGCGAGCAGAGGCTGAAGCAGATTTTGCTTGTGGCTGAAAGCCACTAAAAGCAAAATGCGGAATGCCGTTTATTGCGAGCAACTCAAGACAATCTCTTCGGGCGTAGTTAATAGGACAAGGCAAATGCTTTGTCCTATTATTATTTAATTTCAACAATTCGATTTATTGAAAAATTACGATTTTTGTGCTATTTTGTATTTATGAAGAATATTGATTTTACAACAATTTACAACATTCCTGAAGAAATTAGTGGTCTAGGTTTTAAGGCACATTTTATAGGATTATGTTTATTTTTTGCTTTATTTATATGTGCAATTTCATGTGTATTAGTAGATGAAACTTGGATAAAAGATTTATTCGATTTAATAATTTCATCCGGGATATTTGTTATATTAGGGTTTTCTATTATATTAATTCTTTGCCCATTATATTTTCTTGCAAGATTTGTTATGGAGATATTCAAATTCATCAAAGCAAAGAAAACTTTTTATTCTACTCTAAATATCAAATACATAAAGTTAGAAAATGAATTATTAAAATTTGTTAATACAATAGATAATAATAATTTCAATGTCTCAAAATCAGAAGTTCAGCATGTAATACTAAGTGGCGAAATACATACTTTTATATCCCCAGCAAAATTTTATAAAGCATTTACATATATAGAAAAGTTAAAAATGCGAATAATATTAAAAAATACTGAATTCACTATATACCCTAATATTACAGAACATAATATTGTAGATTTTATTATCTTTTTAAATAATTACTTTGGTTCATTTGAATTACTTTTTAAACATGGGGATTATGAATACAAAGATATCACACTAATCAAAACAGCTTTAAAACTTGGAAATTCTTAAATATTATCATTTACATTACACAACATTTTCAACTAACCAAGTTCTAAGTTTGTCGACTAAGGGGTACTTGAGGGGACATAACCATTGTTATGTCCCGTCAAATCTATTTAAAGAGAATTTAAAAAACTCCACAAAGTGATAGGACCTTTTAACATGACATTTGATCGGAAGTGGTAAATGCTTCGCATACTCAAGAGTTATTGTAGGGTTGAAACCCGACCTTCACTTAATATTTAAACATTAACAAATTTTTATTAATTTTTGAAAAAACTTATAGCAAGTTATTATTTTACATGTTTTTACTACAATAATAAAGATGTTTTTTATGGAGATTTAATATGAAAATAAACGCTATTTCTTCAAATTATACATTCGGAAGTACTCATGTTCTGCGCAATACCGCCTTTGTATTAGCAGCAACATCACTACTTACAGGAGCATGTACAAGCAAATCCAAGGAAGATACTAATAATTCAAATACAGAAATTTGTGATAGCATAAATGATAAATTAAATTTAAAAAAGAATTACTCATCTACGACATATTATTATTATCCTACTGAAGACGGAAGAATAGATATTAATAATTATAAATGGTCAGAAACTAAATATAGTAACGGGAAAATAGTTCGAGACAGCGTAGGCCATAAAATTTTAATAACACCTGACGGAGAACGAACAGAAACATATTCACAAAATGATAAATTCGGAAATAAAATTACAACAACAAAATTCCATAACGGCAGAACGCGTATAAGAACAGATTATAAATTAGCAGATCCTGAAGAAATTTTATTTACAGAACATACATACAATAAAGATAATGTTGTAATCGAAAGTAAATATTATAATAAAATGCCATCCGATTCTATACCGGGCTACTATACAGTTGAACAAAGTCATGAAATTCGCAATGATAAAGGGGTTCTTCTTCGTTGGGAATCAAATGTTCGTGATCCGGAAAGGAATGAATCATATAACAAATATGATAAATTAGATCGATTAGTATACGACGATGTAAGAGATGAACATTATGTATATAACGATTCAAGCAAAATTCCGAAATATTCATATTCTATTTACGATGGTTGTAAAAGAATTACGGAATATGATGAAAATGCTGTAATCAAAAAGGTATATTTTAAAGCTTCAGACGGTACTATTACCGAATAAACAACATATTTCACAAAATAGTACTAAAAACATTTAAAATGAGCATAGATTTTCAAGCTATTATAATTTTAAAATTCTTGAAAAAATATAAGGATAAACTGCTGTAAGTAATAATCCAAGAAAATAGGATATTGTTACTGCAATTTTAAAATCAAAAGTATTCATAAATAAACCTTCAAAAACATATTTCATTAAGAGAAATACTATAACAGTCCCTAATAAACCTCTCAAAATTCTTTTTGATACCGAACCCGCTGCTGCTTCAAATGGAAAATATCTTCTGCAAAGAAAAGCACCGTTCAAAATCCCTAAGACGTATCCGTTTAATACAACTGTTACATAGACTGCATCCAAGGGGTTAACAAGTAATTCTCCATTAATATAATCCATCGGATAATTCGCGAAATAACAAATATAAATCGTTGCAGCAATTGTAAACAAATTAACAAAAGCCAACAAATATAAATATCTGTTTTTATCTTTTTCTGCCCAATTAATAATGTGATGAACAACCAAAACTAAGATAAAACCTATCGCTAAACCAACAACAACATCTTGCGGAGTATGTACTCCAAGCCATAGTCTGGAAAATCCAACTAATAATACAAGCAAAACTAATAATATTGCAATAAAGAAATGTTTTCTCAAGATAAAAGCTAAAGCACCGTATAATGAAGAAGAATTTGCCGAATGCCCGCTTGGAAATGAATAACTGCGAGCATAACCAAAAGCATTTTGCGGAGGTTGTATTTTATCATTTATTATCCAAGGTCTATACACACAAGCGATTAATTTAAATAAATGTGTAATAATTATGTTTATCCCGAAAACAGTAAACATATAAATACCATTTCTTGCATCAATACACCAATATACAACTACACAAATTAAAGTTGCTATAAAATATTCTCCAAACTGAGAAATGTGAGATAACAAGTTTGTTATAACAGGATTAGAAATTTCTCTGATGCCTTGTAAAAATAATAAAAAATCTATTTGAGGCGTTAACCAGTTACTATTTGACAAAAAATCCAACATGACTTTCTTCCAATCTATAGTATGAGAATAACACAAATAGGCATACATTGTTTCTCTTGACTCAAAAATTTTAACAAGTTATACAATTAATATATGCAGAAAATTTAATAAGGAGAGAAAAATGACTTGTATGCAAACAACTATTCTAGAAAAAATAAATTCACCACAAGATGTCAAAAAATTATCAATAGAGGAAATAAATATTCTTGCAGGCGAAATAAGACAAGGTATTTTAAATCGAGTGAATCAAATAGGCGGTCACTTAGGACCGGGATTAGGAATGACCGAAGCAACGATTGCTCTGCATTATGTATTTAATTCTCCTGTTGATAGATTTGTTTTTGATGTTTCTCACCAGTGTTATCCTCATAAAATGTTGACAGGAAGGAAAGAAGGCTTTACGGATCCGAAAAATCATCCCGAAATTTCAGGTTATTTTAACTATAACGAAAGCGATCACGATCCGTTTATGATTGGTCATACGTCAACATCAATAAGCTTGGCAACCGGACTTGCCAAAGCCAGAGATTTGAAAAATGAAAAATACAATGTAATCGCACTTATCGGCGATGGGTCTCTTAGCGGTGGGGAAGCTTTTGAAGGGTTAAATAACGCATCCGTATTAAATTCAAACTTTATTGTAATAATAAATGACAATGAAATGTCTATAGCAGAAAATCAAGGCGGCTTATACAGAAATCTCCAAGAATTAAGAGAGACAAACGGTCAGGCACAAAACAATTTCTTTAAAGCTTTTGGGTTTGACTATTTATACGTTGAAAACGGCAACGATATTTCTTCATTGATTGAAGCCTTTGAAAAAGTTAAAGATATTGATCATCCTGTTGTTGTTCATATACATACTTTAAAAGGTAAAGGGTATGAACCTGCAGTTAAGGATAAAGAAACAGGTCACTGGGCTCTTGCAGGGTTTATGGACAAAAAAGAAAACAGTACTTCAGAAATTCCTGAATGCTATGAAACAATTACGAATAATTATATTTTGGAAAAATCTAAACAAGATAAAAATGTTATAGCCATTACCTCGGCAACACCTGGTGTATTTTGGTGGAATAAAGATTTCCGTGCCAAACTTGGGGATCAATACACAGATGTAGGTATTGCTGAAGAGCACGCTGTTGCTTACGCTTCAGGCTTAGCTAAAAATGGTGCAAAACCAATTTATGCAGTAATGACATCTTTTATTCAAAGAACATACGACCAATTATCACAGGATTTAGCGCTAAATAATTCTCCTGCGACAATTCTTGTATATTGGGGAGGAATTTCATCTGCAGATGCAACACACTTGGGCTTGTATGACATTTCACTTATTTCTAATATTCCGAATATTGTTTATTTAGCGCCAACTTGTCAAGAAGAGTATATAAAAATGTTAGATTGGTCTGTTGAACAAAATCAATATCCTGTTGCAATAAGAATACCAACCGCAAATTGCATATCTACAGGAGAAACAGACAATACAGATTATTCGCAATTGAATAAGTTTAAAATTACAGAAAAAGGTTCTAAAGTAGCAATAATCGGTTTGGGAGATTTTTATTGGCTTGGTAAAGAAGTTAAAAATGAACTTTCAAAATCAGGAATTAATGCAACATTAATCAATCCTAAATTTATCTCAGGAATCGATAAAGATCTTTTAGATTCATTAAAATCAGACCACAGCGTTGTAATTACTCTTGAAAACGGAATACTAAACGGCGGCTTTGGCGAAAAAATTGCAAGTTACCTTGGTAATTCAACAGTAAAAGTCCTAAATTATGGTGCGGATAAAGAATTTATTGACAGAGTTCCGATGGATGAATTAATGACAAGATACAGACTGAAAAAAGACTTAATAATAGAAGACATTATGAAAACTTTGTGATAAAATTGACCTATGGTTAAGGATAATGAAATTAATGTTTGTTTAGCATGCGATGATAACTATGCAAAATATGCAGGTGTTGTCATCGCATCTGTTTTAATAAATGCAAATGCTAATGATAAATTAAATTTTTATATTCTTGACGGAGGTATTTCTCCGCAACGCAAAGAAGAAATAAATAAATTAAAAAAAATTAAAAAATGAAATATAACTTTTGTGTAAATTGATAATACTTTATTTTCTGATTATGAAAAAGTTAGTACTCACAAATACATTACAATCGCAACATATTACAGATTAAAAGCTTCTGAATTACTAAAAAATGTAGATAAAGTAATATATTTTGATTGTGATGTTGTTGTTAATACGAGTTTAAAAGATTTATTTAAATCAGATTTGTCTAATCATCTTATTGCCGGAGTATCGGACATTAAGAAAAAGGAAGTGCGGAAAAATCCATTTTATGTCAATGCGGGAATGCTTGTACTTAATTTAAAAAAAATACGTGAAATGAATATCGAAGATAAGTTTTTAACTTATACTAAAGAAAACATTGACAAAATTACAAAAGGTGATCAAGAAATAATTAATGAAGTTTGTAAAAATCAAATAAAAGTTTTAAATGAAAGTTGGAATGTACAAGTAAGCAATTTTGTTAATCGTTCTTCATACATAATCAACCCTAAAGTAATTCATTTTGTGTCGAAAAATAAGCCTTGGAAATTCGGCTCATATAGTTATTTTAAAGATTATTGGTTTAAATACTTGCAAATAACTCCTTGGGCAATAGATGAAAAAAAATTTAATTATTGGTATATAAAAAACCAAATATATTCTATAATTTCATATTTAAAATACAGACCGTTATTTTTTTTACGGCCAAAATATTATGAAGCCCTGCTAAAAACTTATATTATAAAGGAGAAAATTTAATATGAGTATAGTTAATATATGTTTGGCATGTGATAATAATTATTCAAAATATGCCGGAGTTACAATAGCTTCAATTTTAACAAATGCAAAAGATAGCACGGAATTATGTTTTTATATTTTAGATGGCGGCATATCAGAAAACCGCAAAAATGAAATAACTAGCTTAAAAAAAATAAAAAATTGCCAAATTCATTTTATAAAAATAAATGAAGATGATTTTGAAGAATATAAAAAAGTAAAAACGCATAAATATATTACACTTGCAACATATTACAGATTAAAATTAACGACTTTGCTCCCAAAAGTTAATCGTGTAATTTATTTAGATTGTGATACGGTTGTAAATACAGACTTAACAGAATTATTTAATATTAAATTAACAACTCAAGTATTTGCAGGAGTTAATGATATAAACAAAAAATTTGTTGAAGCAAACCCCACTTATGTAAATGCCGGTGTTCTCGTTATTGATTTAGAAAAAATGAGAGAACAAAATTTAGAACAAAAATTTTTAGATTGGACAATTGAACATCAAAATACAATACAATGCGGTGATCAAGAAATAATAAATGAAGTTTGTTTAGGAAATATTAAAGTTGTAAATAATGCTTGGAACGTACAAACCAGTGATTTTATGAATCGTTCTAGCTACACCAATAAGCCGCTAATTATCCATTATATAGCCAAAAATAAACCTTGGAATTGGGCATCACTATGTTATTATAAAAATTACTATATTAAATATCTTCAAATTACACCGTGGGCAAAAAATAAATGGCAAATATTTGAATATAAATATATTGAGCAATTTATATCATTAATTAAATTCTTATTCCACCGCCCTACATTTATTTTTATGGGAAAATACTACGAAGCAATAATATATACCTATCTGCTAAATAAAATATATCAAAAATACCTAAGTTTTAACAATATTAAAACTTGTGAAAATCCTAAAGTTAGTATTATTGTACCCGTTTATAATATTGAAAAATACTTACCGAGATGTCTGAACTCCTTATCAAGGCAAACCTTTGATGATTTGGAAATTATATGTATAAATGACGGTTCTACCGATAATTCAGAAAGAATTTTAGAAGATTTTGCAAGTAAAAATAAAAAAATTAAAATAATTAAACAAAACCGACTTGGAGTATCTGCAGCAAGAAATTGCGGTTTAAAACATGCAAAAGGAAAGTATGTTGCATTTGTCGATTCAGATGATTGGATTTCACTAAATTTTATAAATAATTTATACAAAGCTGCAACTGAAAATGATGCAGATATTGCTGTTGCAGAAGTTATACGATGCAAAAAACACAAAAGAGCACCGATTATTAAATATAAAAAAAATATAATAGAAGAAGATTTTGAACAGAAACTTAAAATTTGTGATGTTCCAACACACTGCCATGTATGGAATAAATTATATAAAAAACAAGTTATAACAGATGCAAATATAACCTTTGCAAAAGGTAGAATATACGAAGATATGCTTTTTACAACTTATGCATTGTTCCACAGTAAAAAGATAATAACCGTTCCGGATGCAAAATATTATTATTTCAGACATAAAAAAACCTTGGTAAAAACTCAAAGTCAAAAAGCACAAAGAGATTTTAATTATGCTATAAAAAAAATGTATGAATTTTTTAATGAAAAAAATATTGATGTTTCTCATTGGGAAACAAAAACAAAAAAATACAAAATTTTCGGATTAACTGTGTTTAAAAAAATAACAAAAAACGAGAATGAAGAAAAAATATTATTAAATTGTATAAAATGGTAAAAGGACTAAATAATGACAGATAATGAAATAAATTTAGTAGTAGGAGCCGGATTTTCCGGCGCGACAATCGCAAATTTAATAGCAACACAATTGAATGAAAAAGTATTGATCATAGACAAAAAAGACCATATTGCGGGGAATTGCTATGACTATCGCGATGAAAACGGCATTATGATTCACAAATACGGTTCTCATATTTTTCATACAAATAATGAGAAAGTTTGGAAGTATTTGAAACAATTTACAGATTTCAATACATATATGCACAAAGTCGTTGGTTACCTTGATGGAATAGAAACCCACATCCCGTTTAATTTTAATACTTTGTATGACGTTTTTCCCCATTCTTTTGCCAAAAGATTAGAGGAAAAATTACTTGATGTTTTTGAAATAAATACTAAAGTTCCTATATTGGAATTTCAAAAGCAAGACGATGATGACTTAAAATTTTTGGCAAATTATGTGTACGAAAAAATCTTTTTACACTATACAACAAAACAATGGGGGGTCTCTCCTAATGATGTTGATGGTGCTGTAACCGCAAGAGTTCCGGTTTATCTAAGTAAAGATAACAGATATTTCCAAGATAAATATCAAGGAATCCCTTTAAATGGCTATACCAAGGTTATAGAAAAAATGTTGGATAATAAAAATATTAAAATCAAACTTAATACTGATTATCAAACACTTAAAAATAAAAAATTTAAGCGGGTATTTTATACAGGCCCTATTGACGAATTTTATAATTACAAATTTGGTCCTTTACCTTATAGAAGTGTTAATTTTAAATTTGAAACTTATGACAAAGAACATTATCAATCAAATGCCTGCGTAAATTATCCATTCAATTATGATTTTACACGTATACACGAATATAAATATTATCTTGATGATAAATCTAAAAAAACAGTTATCGCAAAAGAATATTCTGAAGCTTTTGAAATAGGCAAAAATGAAAGATATTATCCTATTCCAAAAGATGAAAATACTCAGCTTTATCAAAAATATTTGAATGAAGCACAAAATGATAAGAATATTTATTTCTTTGGCAGGTTAGGGGATTATAAATATTATGATATGGATAAAGCAATCGCCAGAGCCATAGAATTATTTGAGGAGGTCAGCAAATGATATTAGTTACAGGCGGAGCAGGATATATAGGCAGTCATTGTGTATTGGCTTTATTAGAGCAAAATCACGAAGTTGTTGTTTTTGATAATTTATCAACAGGACATATTGAAACTATTAATAATTTGAAAAAATATGGAAATTTACATTTTGTTCATGGAGATTTGCAAAACATAAATGACCTAAAAAACTTATTTTCAAATTTTAAAATTGATGCAGTAATTCATTTTGCAGCATTCTCGCAAGTCGCAGAATCTGTAATTAATCCTTTAAAATACTATATGAATAATGTTGGCGGAACAATGAATTTACTTTCTATGATGCTTGAAAATAATGTAAAAAAGATTGTTTTTTCCTCAACAGCTGCAACTTATGGGGAACCTGAGTATATTCCTATTAATGAAAAACATCCTCAAAATCCTATTAACCCATACGGTCAAACAAAACTTATGATTGAAAAAATTATGGACGATTATGATAAAGCTTATGAGTTGAAGTCAGTACGTCTAAGATATTTTAATGTTGCGGGTGCTGATCATAATAATAGAGTTGGCGAATGGCACGAGCCAGAAACACATTTAATCCCAAATATTTTAAAATCAACTTTTTCCGGAGGTAAAACTTTTAAAATGTTTGGAACCGATTATAAAACTAAAGATGGGACTTGTGTAAGAGATTACATAAATATTGAAGATTTAATAAATGCACATTTACTAGCTTTAAGCTATTTGGATAACGGTGGTAAAACAAATTATTTTAACCTTGGAACAAACGATGGAAATACTGTTAAAGAAGTATTTGCAGCATGTGAAAAGGTTACAAATAAGACTATCCCTGTAGATATTTGTCCAAGACGCGAAGGAGATCCTGCGAGTTTGATTGCAGATAACACAAAAGCTAAAACCGAATTAGGCTGGAACCCTCAACATACGCTTGAAGAAAGTATCTATAGCGCTTATATTTGGGAAAATAAATTACAACAGAAAGAGATGATAAATGCCTAAAAATATAAAAATTTTACTGGTATCCCATAAACCTTTTAAAATACCTGAAAGTGAATATTTTTTACCCGTGCACGCAGGTAGAAAAATTGCGCTTCAAACATCAAAAGACGGAAAAATAGATCCGAATGATTTTAAATGGATGCTTGATAACACAATTGGGGATGACTCGGGAGAAAATATTTCAGAAAAAAATCGTTACTATTCCGAATGCAGTGCATTATATTGGGCCTGGAAAAATTACGATAGAATTGGGAATCCTGATTATATAGGTCTTATGCATTACAGACGGCATTTTATATTTAATGATGAATATTATGAGAATAATATTCAAGATAATTGGCATAAAGCCCTTGCTTACAAAAATGAAGATTTTATAGATGAAAAATATCTGGAAAATATCGGTTTAAATGATGAAAATATAAATGAAGCTATTAATAATTTTGAAATAATTGTTTCTAAACAATCACATCTAAAATTAATTCACGGACATAATTTACGACAAAATTATGAAGCAACAATTTCAGGTGCAAAAGTTAAAGATTTTGATTTGATGATTGAAATAATTAAAGAAAAATTCCCTCAATATTATCCGCTTATAAATGAAAAAATAAATGGTGATGAAAAATATTTATATCAAATGTTCATAATGAAGAAAGATTATTTCTTTGAATATTGTGATTTTTTATTTAATGTCCTGTTCGAGGTTGAAAACAGAATTAACTTCGATTCATATACCGTGAATGGAAAAAGAACATTAGGTTATCTTGCAGAATTACTGTTAACTTTTTATATATGGAAAAAGGAACAAGAAAATATTTCTATTTTAAAATTAGGTGTCACAGAAGTTGAATTTCCTTATACAAAAGATCAAATTCATAAATTCATATCAAAACAATCACCATCGCATTTTGAGTATCTAAGAATAAAAGTTAAATCATTTTTTGCAAAAGGTGAAGAAAAAAGACAATTAAAAGAAAAATATCAAAGCATAAGAAGACAAATAAAATTTAATAAAAAATTAAAAAATTATATCAAAGAAAATACGTAGTCATAATATGCACTTTTGCCTTTAAATTGCGCGAGATTATGTGCTAATTCTTCTTTTGAAATAAAACCTTTATTTAGCGCAATTTCTTCTATACAAGCAATTTGTTCACCTTTATTTTTTTGAACTGCACTTACGAAATTGCTAGCTTCTAACATTGAATCCTGAGTTCCTGTATCTAACCAAGAAAAACCTCTACCTAATATTTCTACATTTAACTGACCTTTTGAAAGATATATTTTGTTTAAATCAGTTATTTCTAATTCGCCGCGTGCTGAAGGTTTTAAGGTTTTTGCATATTCACAAACTTTGTTGTCATAAAAATACAAACCTGTCACCGCATAATTTGATTTTGGCTTTTTAGGTTTTTCTTCTAAAGACAAAACCTTTTTATTTTCATCAAATTCTACAACTCCAAAACGCTCAGGATCGTGAACGTGATAGCCAAAAACCGTAGCCCCAATATTATTTTCAAACGCATTCTTCATTAAAGTCGAAAAACCGAAGCCGTGAAAAATATTATCCCCTAAAATTAAAGCTACGCTGTCTTTTCCTATAAAATCTTCACCCAACAACAATGCATCAGCTATTCCTCTTTGTACATGCTGAATTTTATATTGAATATTTAATCCTATTTTTGAGCCATCACCTAATAATTTGCGAAAATTAGCATCACTTTCATCATTTGTAATAACTAAAACATCTTTAATACCTGCAAGCATCAATGTCGCTAACGGATAATAAACCATTGGTTTGTCATAAACCGGTAACAAAATCTTTGAAATAGGTTCTGATGCCGGATACAATCTTGTTCCTTTTCCTGCTGCCAGTATTATTCCCTTCATAATTCGTCCTTCAAATTATTCACCAACATCCTAATTTTATCATAAAAATAAACGTAAAATATTAAGAAATATAACAAATAAATATAAAAACTTGACAGAATTAAAAACGAATACTACAATCGTAGTATAAATAAAAATCTTAATATCCTTCTTATAACTACTATATGCGTTACGGCCTCTTCCCAACGGAGGTCATTATTTTTGCAAAAATTAGCCAAAAACTTGTTTTTTAATTTGCAATCCGGTTTTTGTAGTTGCCAAACCGGCTTGAGAGCTTTCTTTTAATGTCGGAGACATTAATTCTCCTGTTTGGCTAAGTGCATCAACAACTTCATCAAATGGAATTTTTGACGTAATTCCTGCTAAAGCTAATTCTGCAGCTGTAATTGAATGAATTGCCAAAAAAGGATTTCGTTTTACGCAAGGAACTTCAACAAGTCCTGCTACCGGATCACAAGTAAGACCCAAAATATTTTTCAAGGCCAAAGCTGACGCATTAATTATTTGAGTAACATTTCCACCTCTGAGTTGACAAATTGCAGCGGCACTCATTGAAGAAGCAACACCGCATTCTGCTTGGCATCCTGCAACCGCGCCGGCAAGAGCAACTTTATTAGAAATAATCCTTCCTATTTCACCCGCAGTTATTAAGGCATCTATTTGTTCTTCCTCATTATTTTCATATTCCTCGCAAACTGCTATTAATGCAGATGGAACAATGCCGCATGAGCCTGCTGTCGGACAGGCAGCAATTTTACCCATGCGGATATTTTCTTCACTCGTTGCAAGAGCATATTCTAAGACTTTTTCATATAGTTTGCCAAACATAGATTTGTTATTTTTATAGTACGTTTGCAATTGATAACAATCTTGACCACACATTTTACTTAAAGAAAGTTCACGGCTCGACATCCCTTTTTTAATAGCCTCTTTCATCGCATTTAAAGTTTTTGTAACCGTTTTACGAACATCTTTAACGGAAATATCAGCTTCTATAGCCATATTTTCTTGAGCCAATTCGTATATTTTTTTATTTTTAATTTCGCATTCTTTCAATAATTGTTCAAATGTATCCATTGTTAATTTTCCAATTTTTTTACGTAAGTAACAAAATAAACATCCGGAATATGTAAAATAACAGCTTCAACTGCCGATTCTAAATCCCCGTCAATTTCTATAATCATAGAAGCTTCTTGACCTTTAGCGTTTCTGTCACAATTTAAATACGCAATATTAATGCCTTCCCTTTGAAGAAGATAAGTGACTTTTGAAATCATACCGGGTTTATCTTTATAAACAAGAATAAGATTATTATATCGGCCTGTCAATTTCACATTAAAATCATTAATTTTTCTTATTGCAACTTCTCCTGCTCCGACAGATTGACCCGAAATAAACATTTTGCCGTTCTCTCCGTCGAACTCAAAATCAACTGTATTCGGATGCTTCTTAAAATTTTGTGCATACTCAAAAGAATAATCGATATTTTTAACCAAATCAGAATCAAATATATTTTTTATTCTTCTGTCGTCGACATCTAATCCAAGAACACCTGCTAACAAACCTTTTTCGGTACCATGACCTTTTCCTGTCTGAGCATAAGAATTATAAAGAGTAAATTTAACTTTTTTAGGTTCTGATTTATAAATATTTCTTGCAAGTAAACCCAATCTGACTGCGCCCGCAGTATGAGAACTTGACGGGCCAATCATAACAGGTGAAATTATATCAAATAAAGTTGTTTTTTTCATAAATATCTATTCAATTTTGTTTTTAAGTATAAATCCTTTTATAGCTTCATCTATATCAGATGGAGTTTTTAAAGAATCATTATATAAATCATGATTTTTTAAATATGAGGGCACAAAAAATCTGTTATACAATGCCAAAATTATGTATAATGCAAAAGAAAATACTATAATGCCAGCCATTGCAAGGATTAAACTAACCTTCATTTACTTCCTCTTTTTTAGTCTTTCTTGATTTAGTTTTTGAAGTACCTCTATTTGGTCTGCGAGTTTTCTTTTTAGTTTCTTTTACTTCAGAAGTTTCTTCAACTGCTTTAACCTCATCCTTTACTACAGGTTTTTCAGTTACTTCCGGGGTTAAAGCAGATTCAGCCGTTTTTTTAGTTCTACGTCTTGTTTTTGTCTTTGGCTTTTCTTCTGCCTTTTCAGATTCAACAGGCATTACTTCTTGAACAGAAATTTGCTCAGTTTTTACTTCTTCTACAGCAGGTTGAGCTTCTTTGTTTTGATTTTTATTGTTTTTATTAAATTTGTTATTTTTCTTAAATGCACCTGTCGGAAGTTTTACTTTTGCCGCTTTTGCACGATATTCTCCTTCCGCAACAGGAGTAGCGAAATTAAAATCAATCACTGAGCAGCCGCTTCCCTGACAATGAGGACATTTTTTAGTAAATATTTCTGCTAATGATTGCCCCTGACGGTGACGAGTCAATTCAACAAGTCCTAAATCCGACAACTGACCAACCTGAGGTTTAGCTTTATCAGGCTCAAGTGCAATTTCAAGTTCTTCAAGCATTGCTAACTTGTCAGCACGTGACGTCATATCGATAAAGTCTATAATAACCATACCGCCAATATTACGTAATCTAAGTTGACGAGCTATTTCATGTACAGCTTCTATATTTGTTTTTAAAATAGTTTCATCCTGAGTTGCAGAGCTTACGAATTTACCGCTGTTAACATCAATTACCGTAAGCGCTTCTGTCTGTTGTATAAACAAATATCCGCCTGAAGGCATATTCACTTTAACATTCAATGCCGCTTTAATTTCTTTATGAATATCCATGGCAATCAATAAAGGTTCATTTCCTTTATAGAGAGTAACTTTTGTATTTTTTGCAATATGCCAGTTTTGCAATATTGATTGAACTCTGTTTAAAGCAAACGGGGTATCTACAACGATTTCATCAGTATCTTCACTGCAGGCTTCTCTTATAACTTTATAAAGCAAATCCTGATCTCTGTATATCAAATTTGGAGGATCTAATGTTTCTGATGAAGTAATAATATTATTCCATTTTTCTAACAAAATTTCCAAATCTTCCTGAATGTCAGCTTCTGATTGCCCTTCGGCTTCCGTTCTGATAATTACACCTATTCCAACCGGTTTAATTAAATTTACAATAGCTTTTAATCTTGCTCTTTCGCGGGAATTTTCTATTTTTTTACTAACACTAACTCCCGGTTCGTAAGGCATTAAAACTAAAAATCTTCCGGGTAAACTGATTTCAGTCGTAACCCTAGGCCCTTTGTGTCCTGTAGGTTCTTTTACAACCTGCACCACAAGTTTTTGTTTTGGAGAAAGTTTTTCTTTTAAAGTGCCTTTTCCCATTACATCTTCAGCATGTAAAAATCCCATTTTATCTGAGCCAACATTTACAAATGCTGCGTCAATACTAGGCAAAATATTATCAACGGTAGCAAGATAAACATCACCTAATAAAACATCTCCTCTTTGTATAAAGAAATCTGTAACTTTTTTATTTTCAAGTACAGCAGCAATATTGTCTCTTTCTGCAATAACAATTTTCTTTTCAACTTTTTGATTTAAATTTTTGTTTCTGTTTTCGTTCATAAAATCATCCTTTACTTACAACTCTTTTAAAGACTCTGTCAAAAATTTTGTGCGTGTAATATCAAATAATACATCGGGTGCGATAGCATTCATTACAACATCAGCTCTCACCGACGGAATATCACTACTATGACCTGCCTTTAAAACTATGAATAAACAATCATTTTCAAATCGATATGCACCGATTGATTTTTTAATGTTTATTTTTTGTACCAAACCTTTTTTGTTTTTCTTCTCAATTAAAATTTCATCAGAAGATAAAACTCTGTTAGTATTATACACAAATTCATCAAAATGGTAAAGTGAATTATTAAATATCTTTACTTTATATTCTGCCCAAGACACGATATTTTCTATAGAATCTGCACTTCTGTCAATTTTATTTACTAATAAAACTTCTGCTCCATTTGGCAGAGCTTTTTGTATTTCAGATTTAACATAATCAATATCAGCATTTTCCCATAACAAAAGATCTACGAGTTCACACTCGCTTTCACAAAACAAAGGAAGTGCAACTCCCATAGATACACGCATTATTGGGTTATAACCATAAGAATAAGCTACTTTTAAATTTGTTCTTGATATTGATTTTTGGAAAGTATTTTGCCAATCAAGATGAGAAAAATATTTTAATGTGCCGGTTTTAGTCACTTTAATACGATATCTGAAAGCTTCTTTCATTTCAGATTGAGGAATATTCTCAATTTTTCTTTTTTTATTTAAAATTTTTTGAGCAT
Organism: uncultured Muribaculaceae bacterium; assembly: GCA_964453315.1. GTDB lineage: Bacteria > Cyanobacteriota > Vampirovibrionia > Gastranaerophilales > Gastranaerophilaceae > Zag111. Next base: position 25,779 of record CAYVSD010000009.1, read on the forward strand.
CATCGCAGGCCTTAAAAGGTTTTGCCATTACTTTGCGAGTTTTAAAATTCGAACATACTCCGCAATTTACACAACCGGTTTGGCAAGTTGGCACAATGTGTTTAGAATTTTTATCAATTTTATGTGCCGCGTTATATTCATTAATAAGCCAATTCTTATCTAAACCTGTTTCCACAAAATCCCAAGGTAAAGAAGAATTTATGTCATATTTTTTTTGAGCAAGACTTTCTAAATTAATTCCTAATTCACTTGCAGTTTCAAACCAGACGTTTTTATTAAAATGTTCTCTCCAAGAATCGAGATAACATCCTTTTTTGTATAAAGCTTCAATGTAGACGCATAAATTTTTATCACCTCTTGTTAAAACAGCTTCAAGCAAAGATAAAAATTTGTCACTATAGTTAATTTTAACCCCCTTAATATGTGAAACTTTTTCCATTAAATAATCAATATGCTCTTTGACTTCATCAAGACTCATTTGAGGACACCATTGGAATGGTGTAAACGGTTTTGGAACAAATATAGAAAGTGTACAGGTTAAATCAAGAGAATGTTTTAAATCTTTTTCTTTTTTTAATAATTTTGCGCGATATTTAATAGAAGAAAGCAAATTTGCCATTTCATCCATATCTTCAAGAGTTTCAGTAGGAAGACCGCAAATAAAGTATAATTTCACTCTTGACCATCCGTTTTCATAAAGGGTCAAAACTGCATTCAAAATTTGATCTTGAGTAATATTTTTCTTAATAACATCTCTTAATCTTTGACTTCCGGCTTCCGGAGCGAGTGTCATTGTTGATTTACGAACACTTTGAACAAGATTTGCCAATTCTAAATTAAATCCGTCTATTCTTTGGCTTGGCAAAGACACAGAGACTTTTTCTTCATTAAAATCAAGCGCTAATTCTTTAATAACCTCATTTATATTCTTATAATCATTTGAGGATAACGACAATAAGGAGTATTCATCATAACCTGTATTTTTCACCAAATCTTTGGTTATTTTTATAATATCGTCTGCTTCCCGCTCTCTAATCGGTAATGTCACATGCCCGGGCTGACAAAATCTGCACATTCTTCCGCATCCTCGGCGAATTTCAATAACGGCCCTATCTTGAATTGAAGAAGAAAATGGTATCGGATAAGTAGTAGGTGCAGTCTTAATTTCTAATTGAGCAATTCTTTTTTTTACATTACCGCCAAGGCTTGCACTCCATCTGCCGGAATTTTCCCCTTCACATAAAGCCTTTATGCGTTCTAAACGAGATTTCCCTTTAGTTTTTTCAAGAATTTGACAAACTTCAACAATTGATTCTTCACCGTCACCAATTAAAAAAACATCAATAAAATCAGACATTGGCAAAGGATTAAACGTGCATGGTCCCCCTGCTATAATAATCGGATCATTATCATTCCTTTCGTTATTTTTATATGGAATACCTGCCATTTCGAGCATTTTTAAAACAGAAGGATATGACATTTCATATTGAAGCGAAAATCCTATTACATCAAAGTCTTTCAAAGCTCTTTTCGATTCTAATCCATAAAGAGGTTCGGGTTTAAAATCCGGTTCAGGAGCATACACTCTGTCTGCCATATAATTTTCTTCTCTATTTACCAGCTCATATAATATCCTTACCCCTAAATTGGAAATACCTATTTCATATTTGTCTGGGAATGCTAAAGCCATGCGAACTTTTGCCTTATCAAAATCTTTATTGTGAGATAAATACTCCCCGCCAACATACTGATAAGGTTTAAAACAATTATATAAACTTTCGTGATATTTAGAAAAAAAACACATAATACTAGGCTAAATCCTCGGGGAAATATTTATCTATCTCTATAATAACACCGTCTAAGGTATTTTCTTCAAATGATTTCATAAACTTAAATAAGTCCTCATTTGGGACATCATAAGAATATAAAACAATTTCGCCGTCAGCTTCACGCATTACAGTAACCATATAATGACACTTTGAACGGTAATCTAATAAATAATCCTTACGAAATTTATTTCCGTTAGAATCTTTTTTTACTTTTACATAGTTAAAGCCAGCATAAAATTTAATTTTTTCTTTCACATCAGGTTCTAAACGGTTATTATTATGCTTAGAAAATAAATTTATAACTTTTTTATTAATTTCGTCTGACACATATCCCCCTATCAGAAATTATTAAGAAAGTTTTTTCATATAATCTAAAACTTTCAAGGCAATATCCCTTCTCAATTCCTTTGGACAAAGCCTCAAATATTCAATAGCATGCGAAACTTTTATGTTTTTATCATACCATCTGCGCATAATATAATTGTACTGATCATCCAAACTCATTTCCTCGAGTTCAATATCTTTCATAAGTTCAATAATATAATCAGCACACATAATTTGAATTCCTTCAGGTTTCTTTTCCAAATCATTAATAGCTTTACTTACCGCACTATCAGCATCATACCAACGTTTAAACATATTCATATAAATACCCTCAATTTCTTATGTTAAGAATATTAAACCAAATTTTTGCAAAAAAGTAAATTATTTTACAAAAAATTACTTTATATAAATGTAGGTACTTAAAAGGTTAGGTTAAATTTATGTACGATAACAGCATTATGTATGGTTTGAGAAATCCTGCTTTAACAGAAGATCTTGGGATGTCCATGGTAAATCAAATGTTCCCAATACCTCCTGGACCAATGGGAGTTTATCCTATGATGATGCCTCCAGGACAACTTCGCGGACAATTAAACGTAGATACGTTTAACACTACCCAAAGAGAAACAAAAGATAGAAGTGTTTTAAAAAGAATTGCCTTAGTTTTTGCAGCCGTAATAGGCACAATTGCAGGATTCAAATACGGCGATAAAATTGTACAATTTGTTAAAAATTTTATTCCTAAAAAACCATAAAATTCCCTGTAATAGAAAATTGAAAGTGTGTGTAGTTTTTAATCGGCAGTGTATATTTATATCCTGCCTTTTTATTTTGTTCTGTCTTTTATTAATCTCAAAACTTCATAGATATCAGTTTTTTTAGACTTCCCGCGGATTTGAACTTCACTTATCTTTATAACATCAGCAATAGAAGATATATAAGAATATGTAGAACTTGAAACAAGTAAATTAGTTTTGTAGACTTTATTATAACTTTCAATACGACTTGCTAAATTTACGGTATCGCCAATGACGGTGTATTCCATTCTTGATTCTGTTCCGATATTACCGATAAAAACTTCTCCGGTATTAATACCGATACCTATTTCTATTTTAGGCTTACCTTCAAAAAGCCATTTTTCACGTAAATATTCTACTTTTTTAAGCATTTCATACGCACACATAACGGCATTCTGAGGATGTTTTTCATCTTTAATCGGTTCTCCGAAAAGCGCCATTACAGCATCACCTATAAATTTATTTATAACACCGTTATATTTTGTTATTATAGGCTCCATTTCAGAAAAATATTCATTAAGAATTTTTGAAACTTCGTCTGCTGGCATTTTTTCACTTAATGATGTAAAACCTCTTATATCAGAAAATAATACTGTTACAACAGCCCTTTTCCCGCCAAGTTTTAAATCGTCAATATTTTTTACAACATTTTTCATTACGTCTTGAGAAAGATATTTTCCCATCGCCTGTTTAATTTTTTCTTTATTACGATTTTCTGATATAAATTTGAAAGTATAGGCAAAAACTGATGTAACAAATTGACCTACAATCGGCGTCGCATAACTCATAAGATATCCGTTAGCTGCAGCAATTACTGTCAATAACAGATATAATAAATCTATTATTAAAATTAATATAAAGCCTCTTATAAAACTGTATTTTAAAATAACAACAAATGCCAAAAAACATAAAACACTAAAAGACAATATAGCAATCCAAATGCTTGTCGGCTGCAAAAAGTATCCTTGATTATAATTATCATAAATACTTGTTTGAACATCAACTCCCGGATGTCTCAAACCCATAGGCGTCATAAACACATCTTCATTAACACTTGATGTAACATTTCCTATAAATATAATTTTGTCTTTAAAATAAATAGGATCTATTAATCCAGATTGCAAATCATACATTTCAGGATGATTTTTAGGAGTTTTTCCTGATTTTAAAGCTTTATATGAATCTAATATTCTTTTTGCCGATATATTATTATGAGAAACCGTGTTTGTTCCTATATTTCGATAAAAACGGATCATTGATTTTATTGCGCCGTTATCATAATCATAATCAACATATGGAATTTTTAAACCTGTATCGGGAACAATAATACTTTTATCGTCTATTATAATTCTATTCGTATTATGCTCTAATAAATATACTTTAAGCGGTAACGACGGGAAATAAGACTCTCCTATTTTTATAATGCCTGATGTCATCATTAAAAAATTGGAACCGATATTTGTATCAACCAACACCGAACCATAATTTTTAACATATTTATTAAAGTTATCATGGTGTCCTACAATTCCGTCATAAACAGACTGTAATTCATTTTGATTTAATTCTGCATTTAAAGCATATTTTTTTTGTGCCTCAATTGATAATTTGCTATCATTATTTAATGTGGACATTATTGGAACAGCAGCGAGAACAAGATTGTTCATTTTCGCAATTTGATTATCAAAACGTTTTGCGGTCGGGGTATTATTATCTAAAGTATTGAAATTTATATCAAATCCGATAACTTTTGGCTTTGCGTAGGTATAAAAATAATCAAGCAAATCCGAATAAGTCCCTCCGTCCCAAGTCGGATAACTTTGAATTGATACATCATCAATTAATATTTCATATATGTTATTAAAATCCGCACTTTTTACAGAAGGGATTTTATAACTGAATATGCTTTGAGCTGCAAAATTTTTAATTAATAAACTATTTGCATATTGTTCTATAAATTTTGCACAAAGAAAAACCGCAACTATCACCAAAATACAATAAATTGTCGCCGAATAAAGATATAATAAAAATTTATCTTTTAAAATTTTCATACAAAACCCGCCTATTTTATTTTATGATATAATGAATTTTGAAAAAAGGCTAATTATGAATATAAATTTAATAGACAAACTATCACAAAATAAAATTTTACCAATTATAAGAAGTAAAGATATAAATAAAGTAACTGATACTGCTCGAGCTATAATTGATAGCGGACTTAATATTATTGAAATAACTGTTGAAAATCCGCAAATTTATAAAGCAATAAGAGAGTTATCAAAAGAGGCAATTATTTGTGCCGGCGGTATTATAACATCTATCCAAACACAAGCTGCAATTGAAAACGGAGCAAAAATAATTTCCTCTCCTATTTTCCAGCAAAATCTCGTAAAAATATCTAAAGACAGACACATTCCGCTTATAGCAGGAGCAACAACCGCAAACGAAGCATATAATGCTTGGAAAGCAAGAATTCCTTTAGTAAAAATATATCCTGCAAAAGTTCTTGGCGGAGCTGATTATATAAAAAATTTACTGCGTCCGATGCCGTTCTTAAATATAATTCCTCAAGGAGATGTAGCATTAAATGATGTTCCATTATATATCGAAGCAGGCGCTTTAGCTGTTGGAATCGGTCGTGATATAACAAATTGTATTTCATATTCTGAAATGACAAATAAAATCAAGAAAATACTGGAGATATTAAAATAAAATGGATAGCCAAAAACTTGATTTAATAACAATAGGTGAAAGTCTGATTGAGTTCTCAACAAACCAAAAACTTTCTCAAGCAGAATGTATACACAAATATTATGGTGGAGATTCTCTTGTTGTTGCGATTTCTGCAAAAAGACTTGGAGCAAATGTCGGTTTTATAACATGTTTAGGCGAGGACCCGTTTAAAAATTTCATGCTTGAAAATTGGAAAAAAGAAGGACTAGATACGGGACATGTAAGAATTACAAATCTCCCGAACGGCTTTTACATGGTTTCAAGAACAGATATACATGACAAAGAATTTATATATTACAGAAAAAAAATTGCGCCTTCAAAACTTTCCATAGAAGATATAGATGAAGATTATATTAAAAATTCAAAAATAATATACACTTCAGGTGTTACACAATCTCTTTCTTTAGGAGCAAGAGAAGCCGTAAAACATGCTTTTAAAATTGCACGCGATAATGGTATTTTAACGGCCTATGACCCTAATTATTCTTCACTTATATCAACACAAGAAGATGCAAAAGAATATTTTAATGAAATTGCACCATACACGGATATTTTATTTATGAGTTCAAAATATGATACAAAAAGTATCTTTGAAATATCTTCTCTTGAAAATATAATCAAATACCTTGCAGACCTCGGTATAAAAATTGTTGTTATAAAATCCGGAGATGATAAAGGCTATTTTATCGGATATCAGGGAAATATAACTTTTACAAAATTTTATACCGAAAGTGTTGTTGATACTACATCTTCAGGTGATTCTTTTAACGGAGCATTTTTGTATGCAATTGCAAACGGTTATAACATTCAAGAAGCAAGTAAAATTGCATCTATAAATGCCGGTTTGCAAGCTCAAGGTATTGGCGCCGTAAAATCAATTCCAAATCATGACGAAATTTTTAATATTCTTAACAATGAGGAATTTTAATGGCTAAAAGATTTGTATTATCAGGTTATTTTGGTTTTAAAAATTTTGGGGATGAAGAGATTTTATCTGTATTAATTCACAAGCTTAAACAAAATAACCACATGATTACCGTTATTTCATCCGATCCGAAATATACAAAAAATCAATATAAACATATAAGAAGCGTTTACACCTTTGATATTAAAAACATTGCATTTCTTATAGCAAAATCTGATATTTTAATTTCTGGCGGCGGAAGCTTATTACAAGACGCTACAAGTTTAAAAAGCTTGTTATACTACTTATTTATAATATTTTTAGCATTCATTTTCAATAAAAAAGTAATAATATTTGCGCAGGGAATAGGACCGATAAATAATCCGATAGGCAAATTTTTGACAAAATCACTCTTAAAATATGCTAAATATGTAAGTGTAAGAGATGAAAACAGTTTAGATTTACTCAGTTCATGGGGAATTAATGCCGATCTTGTTTGTGATCCGATATTTTGTTCAAATGTGCAAAATGACACTAAAACAAATACTTTAGCTGTACAACTAAGAGAATTTCGGACTCTGAATGAAGATTTTATAGACAGGCTTGCTCAAAAAGTTTGTGAAAATTTTTCAGATAAAACAGTTGAAATATACCCTTTTCAAAATAGTATTGATTACAATGTATGTAAAAAATTCGAAAAAGCAATTAACATGCTTAACCCGAATATAAAAACAATTTTATATAGAAATTTATCAAACGACGAAATAATTAGCAAATTATCAAAAGCTCAATATTTGATTGGGATGAGATTTCATTCAATAATTATAGGTTTACTTGCAAAATGTAAAGTTCTTACAATAAATTATGATATAAAGGTAGAAAAAATATCAAAAGAATTTAACCTTCCAATGCTTGATTTAAAGAAAGATTTTCATAATCAATTTGATGAATTGAAAAAACAAAATTCTGATAGAATTTTTGAAAAAGTTAAAGAAAAAGAATTCGATTGGTCAGGTTTTGAAAACGCTATTCAATCATAATATTCTATTATTGCCGTAAAAAAGACCCACTTGCGTGAGTCTTTTTAAATATGCTCCAGGCCAGACTTTACAAAACGAACCGCTGAGCCAAAAAGGCGAAGCGCGTGAGCTTGTATGTCGAGGCGCTAAGCGCCGAGGCTGAACTGGAAGGAAAGGATGGCCGAGAAAAAAGACCCACCTGAGTGAGTCTTTTTAAATATGCTCCAGGCCAGACTTGAACTGGCACCGGGTTATACGCCCGATTGGATTTTAAGTCCAACGCGTCTACCGATTCCGCCACTGGAGCGCGGTAATATTCAGTTTTCATGCTCTAGTGGAATCGGAAAGGCTCTCGCCTTGCCTCCCCTCTCCTCAAAGAATACTCAATTCTTCTCGTCGGCAGAGTGCCACTGGAGCGCGGTTTTATTCAGTTTTCATGCTCTAGCGGAATCGGAAAGGCTCTCGCCTTGCCTCCCCTCTCCTCAAAGAATACTCAATTCTTCTCGTCGGCAGAGTGCCACTGGAGCGCGGTAATATTCAGTTTTCATGCTCTAGCAATCTAAAGCCTAACATAATAAATCGTACAATAAACAATAATCTATGTCAAACAGAAAATTTATCTATATATTTTTCTAAATCATTAACTGCCTCTAAAAGGCTTTCAATTAAATCTTTTAATTTGTCAAACACTTCTGATTTATTTATACACCTTGAACCCAAAAGCCCTGTTTTTACATTTGAATATAACAACTCTTGAAATTCTTTAATACCTGAATATATATCACAATCTATCATATTCCAACAGTCAGATAAAATTATGAATAATTCTGCAACAGAACATTTTGCGGAATTATACCTGCCTCGAAGCATATATTCTTGAACTTTACGAACTTTCACCAATATATTTTTATAAATTTTGCATAATTTGTCTTTTTTGACAGGCAAAATTTTTGTCATGTAATTAATAGTCTGATTGTAACCTGCATCTATTATATCTTGTCGTTTATCTACCGGATAATTAAAATCTACAACTATTACGTTCCCTGTATCTATAGCCAAGCAATCATATTTATCACAATCTTTATATATGTTACGAATAAAATCTGTTTCTGTATAAGTTATGCAAGAATACATACCATTAACATACTCAATAGGATTTGTATCAGAACCGTCAAAACTTCCTTCCAACCGTACCTCTAAAATTCTTGAGTCCGATTTTTTTAAATATTCAGACAAAGACCACATTGGCTTGCCCTTCATTAAGTCTCCATCAACCAACAATTTGTTTTCTAATGAAATTGCTCGCATTAATCCCGGCATACAGCATGATATCCTTACAGCCATTGCTATTTCAAAATCAGGAGTTGTAAATGTTGAAAATTCGTTGCAAGTAAAATTTTTAATATTTGTCGTTATAATCACTAAATTCTTATTTATATCTTTAAATTTTACTGCAGGATTTCCCTCTTCAGAATATTTGTCACCGTAAAATTTCTTTTCTATTAATTCTTTAATCCAATTTAAAAATATATCACCCTTACTAAATGCAAATTTTGTATTAAATCCAAAAGAAATATCTCTAAATAATTCAAAATTAACAGATAAAAATATTTCTGATAATTCTTCATAAGAATACCCAACCGCCCATAAAACAGCTACGATTGAACCAACAGAAGACCCTGCATAAATATCCGGAGTGATACCTAATTCATCAAGAGCTTTAATAACGCCGACGTGTGCTGCCCCGCGAACCGCTCCTCCTCCAAACAAACAAGAATATTTAAAACTATCATAATTTTTCATAATGTATAAATATTAACATAAAAAATCCCGATATGATATCGGGATTTTTAACGAATTATATAACTATTTTTTATGCAACAACAGAACCTTCAATTTCTCTAATTAAATATTCTGCAACCCATTGAAAATCTTTATTATTTTTTGCAGCTTTCTTCAAATATTCAACTGAGGCATCTCCTAAACGAATAAGAGTCATTGCTACAACACCTCTTTTTAAACCTCTAACAACCTGTAATTCATTAACCAACTCCGGAACAACAGAAGAACCAATACTTACAAGTTCATTTTCAACCATGTTTTTATTATTATTATCTACATTACTAAGCATTTCTTCTAAAGTTTGCATAATTATCTCCATATATTTCGTATCAACATTATCATTATAAATTAAAATTTAATTAAAGTCTGATTTCCTTACATAATCTTTATATCTAAAACGAAATATTAATATTTTCTTTACATCATTTAAATTTGTCCCTTATATCGTACTTACCCTCAGTTAATTCATACATTTTGTTTGCAATATTTTTTGCCCAATCATCATAACCTTCTATCAAGCCGTATTTTGCCATTTTATCTATTATAGACATTTGAATAGGTAAATTACGGCGCATTTCTACATTTTGTTTATACCAAGATTTAACCTGTTTTCTGGATTTAACTTTTGAATTACAAGATTTGCAAAGACCTATTAGATTATTTTTAGAATTTTCTCCTCCAATTGAAGCCGCAACTAAATGGTCTGCCGTTGCAAGCTGCATTTTAAATATTTTAAATAATATCGTATAAATTTCATCTTTGTCATTTTTGTCATGTTCATATACTTCAGATATAGAATGAATACTTGCAACTTCTTTCAAATCCGTAAGCAATTTATACACAATTTTTGAACTGCCGTTAAGCAAATTATTATCATCAAAACAAGTTCTAAACATTTTGAGATAATCATAATCGTCAAATCTTCCCATATTTATGTAATTCAAAATTTTTGACCCTGCTTCGTCTATTTTTTGAAGGGTATTCATACTCATTGATGTTGCATAATATTCTCTGTTTTTTGTGTAATTTTTAATAGCATGATAAGTCTGTTTTCTACAATATCTATCCATTTTTTGCTTGAATAATATAAGAAATTGATCTTTTGAAATATCAGGGTTTTCATCAATAATTTCAAAAAATATTTTGGCAGCACCTTTATTATATCTTCCAATATATTTATTATATTTTTTAAGAACTTGAGCATATTCAAAAGGTGTATTACATTTTTCCATTTCCGCTAAAATATTTAAACGAACTGAATGAGGTAGCATTATTGATCCGCAGCAAGCGCAAGGAATATCTACTTTTGCCTGTTCAATCGGCATAAATTCTTCATGTCTTGATGATAAAATTTTTACATTCTTTAAACGAATAACATCTTCTTCAGTAAAATTTAACTTCCCGTTTGAGAGAAAAGATGAAATATCACATACATAACGGATATAATCGTTTGCACCTTGAATTTTACCTTGACCGATGAGCCTCGCTATATCACCTAAATATAAAGAAATATTGCTTTTCAGATATGGATTTGATGCACTCTTCCAAAACATCATTTTTTCTTTACTGTTTTCGCAGCAGTAACTACATTCCATAATTGTATTATTAGGATTACTAATATATGACGGATGTTTATCAATATAATCAATTTTACTTACAGAATATTTAAATATATTTTCAACAAGATTTTGTGCAATAATATGAGGTTTCAAATTAGCAATTTCTTTATCTGCATCGTGTAAACGAAAGGTTGCCAAATAATTATTGCTAGATGCAACCGGTCTCAAAACTATATTATTAAATTCTGATTGTTGTTTTTTATCAAAATTCAGATATTTTTCAATATTATAAATTTTTTCTTTATATATTTTATAAGTTTCTTTTGAATGTAAATCCCGTGCGCACTTTAAAACGTAATCTCTATCAGCTTCCGGAAGCGATTGTGCATAATTTTTTATATAATCTCTGGCCTCATGAACTCTTTTCTTTTTCTTTAAAAAGGCCTCATGCTTATGTTTTTGATAATATTCACTCATTGAAAGATTTTTATATTCATCATTATCGGTATCTGATAATATTTGACGCATATTATTCGGAATATAATTTTTATAATCTTTTAAAAGCTCAACAAACTCTTCGGTTGTTTCAATTTTACCTGCACGCTCAATGATTTTTTCATAATCCTTTTGAGATAGCATTTTTATCCCGCAAGAAGGACAATGAATACCTGAAATATCTTTTATAGAAGATAAATCTACTTTGGGAGAATTTTCATACGCCGTAAATGAAGGTTTAAAGCTATCTTTTATTAGAATTGAACCTAATCCTAAATTTTCAAAATTATTTGAATATAAATAATTATTGTTCGGATTATAAATATTTAACGGGTAAATTTTCATTACAAATATTAAAACCGAACAATATTTTTTTTGCCTAATATTAAGAAATTTAAACGGTAATTTTCTTTATGGATTCTAAATATTTTATCGCATAAACAGCACCGATTGCACCATCAGATGCAGCTGTAATAACTTGTCTTAAAGGAGTTGTGCGAACATCACCTACAGCATATACACCATCGACCGAAGTTTTCATTGTCTCATCAGTAACAATAAAACCTTTCGAATCTTGTTCAATTTGACCGTTTATATAATCAACATTCGGTGTAATACCAATATAAGGGAAAATGCCATCGACATGCATCATCTCAGTATTATTTGTTTTTAAATTACGAATACTAATTGATTGAACATTATTTTTGCCGTTAATTTCTTCCACTACACTATCCCATATAAATTCAATTTTAGGATTTGAAAAAGCTCTTTCTTGAATTATTTTATCAGCTCTTAATTCATTTCTTCGATGAATTATATAAACTTTCAAAGCAAATTTAGTAAGATACATTGCCTCTTCAACGGCAGAATTACCCCCGCCGACAACCGCAACAATTTTATCTTTATAAAAAGCTCCATCACAAACTGCGCAATAACTAACACCTTTTCCTGTAAATTCCTGTTCTCCTTTTACTCCAAGCTTCATAGGTTTGGCGCCTGTTGCAATTATTACGGTTTTAGCACTAATTTCAAATTCTTTTGTAACAATTCGTTTTGGATTTGTCGTTAAATCGACAGATAAAATTTCTTGCATCGGATATTTTTTCAACCCAAACATATCCGCATGCTGCTCAAATTTTTCCATTAAATCAAATCCGCCAATTCGCCCTAGTGCCGGATAATTTTCCAACTCTAAATAATTTGACGGCTGACCGCCAAACATATTAATATCAACAATTGCAGTAGAAACTGCTCCGCGAGAGGCATACATGCCTGCTGAAAATCCCGCAGGACCTCCTCCTAAAATAACCGTATCAAATTCCAAAGTTTCCATGATTATTTTCCCTCAACTTAATTTTACTCAATAGACATCACCGGCAATTTTTTCTCCTTTTAAAATATACTTTGCCGTTTCTGTTTTCATTATTTTTCCGTCAACATAGGTATCTAACCGTAATTTGTCCGTTCCTTTAAAAGAATTTTTATCTAAACTAATTTCTACAACATCAGTCAGAACCTTATTTCCGTATTTGCCTGTTTTCATAAAAACGATATTATTATCCTCAACTTTATCTATTTTTATGTCAGCTTTTGCACCGTTAAACAGGTTTGTTAAAATTATGACGTCATTTTTACAAGATAAGTTCCATAAATCAATACCGGATTTTTTAAATATTTGTACAGAATCCGTATCTTCTAAAACAGAATTTACTCTCCATGTGCCGTAAAAAGAATTTGGTACCAAAGACACAAAACCTTGCAACACAGTATCTTGCGCGTGAACAATATTAAATAATAACAAAATAAAAGCTATAAAAATGCGAAAAAGAGTTTTCATAAATTCTTACCTAAATAATATTTAAGAAAATTTTTAATATTGTCAAATTCAAACACTAAAGCTCATTTTAGTTTGTAAAGATTTTGCAGATTCTTCATACCCTGCACGGCCCATTAATGCATAAGTATAATTTTTAGCCTGTTCAACCCCCGGCTGATTAAAAGCATTAACATTATATAACGCGCCCGCGATAGCAGTTTGAACTTCATACATATAGAGCAATTGTCCGATATGATAACCGTCAATTTTTGGCAAAGTAACCGTAACTGTAGGGCGCGAATTATCCGAAAGAGAAACTTTTATTGAATCAGCTTCCGCATTCATCAACCCGTTCATAGTTTTACCGCCCAGATAACCTATCCCCGTATATTCAAAGATTTTTGGAATTTCAAGTTCGTTGTCAAAATTTTCAACTCTAATAAAATCAATAATTTTATTATTCGGTCCTTCGTTATAAAGCTGTAATTGAGAATACTGATCCGTAACACCTAAAGCTTTTATCGCAGTAGGCCCTACATGACAATGAGCGCCGTCAAGATTTTCATTTTTACCTAAAGATTCTGCCCACAAATGGGAAAACCAATCCGGAACATATTTTAAACCGGAAGAATAAGGCATCATAACCGTAATATTTTTACTTTTTTTTACATCCATAAGAAAATGAATAAGCGCATTTTGAGCCGCAATATTTTCTTTAATGTTAGGATTTTTTAAAACTTGATCCATATCTTTGATACCGGCAATAATTTCATTAATATCAATTCCGACAAGAGCAAAAGGCAAAAGTCCTACAGCAGAAAATACAGAATACCTGCCTCCGACATCATCTGGAACAACAAATGTTTTATATCCTTCTTGTTCGGAAATCTGTCTTAGAATACCGGTTCTCATATCGGTTGTCGCAACAATATTTTTTCTGTAATCATCTCCGAGTTCTTTTTCTAATCTGTCTTTTAAAATCATATACTGTGCCATAGTTTCCACAGTATCACCGGATTTTGTAATTACATTTACGAGAGTTTTTTTCAAATCCAGCAGATCTAATAATGAGGTAATAGAATCCGGATCAATATTATCTAAAAAGAAAATTCTCGGATAACCATTTCTTTGCTCTTTAGAAAGCATATTCCAATAAGGCTTTAATAAAGCTTGAGTAACCGCAATTGCACCCAAAGCTGAACCGCCGATACCAAGAACAAGGACATTATCAAATCTTCCTTGAACCATTGCGGCATATTCTTTTACATACCAGGCGGTTTCTTCGCTATAACCCAAATTCATCCATTGAAGCCATTGACCTGATTTATTTCTTTTTTTATTTAGCTCTAATATAATATTTTCTATTTGGCTGCTATAATTATTAAATTCTTCTTCAAGGTTAAGCCCATTTTCGACGCCAATTGCGCGGACATCTGAGTTTGCGCAGTCAAATTTAATCATCCCTAAAAACTCTCCTTACTTATATTATTGTATATAGTCAAAATCAAATGTAAAGTATTTACATTCTTTACAAAGTCATAGACATGGGGTAAACTTATTATATGGAAAAAGTTGAATTAAATAAGAAGATTGGTGAACTTGTCGCTAAAATGGCAAAAGAACCGCAGAAGATTGAATATTATCACGAACTTTCCGAGCTTTATTTGCAATTAGGTGATTATCAAAAAGTTATGTCGGTATTAAAAAGTGCCCTTGACATTAACTCTGAAGATGTCCGAGCTCTTGTTGGAATGGGTACAATGTGGTTTTATGAAAGAGATTTTAGAAAATCTCTTGAATTTTACAATAAAGCGCTTACGATTAATCCTAAAAATTTCCTAATTTATTATAATATCGGTAATGTTTATGCCGAATGGAAAAATTTTTCAAAGGCTTTATTCTATTATAATCGCGCAATCGATTTAAATTCAGCTAATTCGGAAATTTATAATGCAATTGCGCTTTTATATCAAGACAACGAAGATTATGTTGAAGCAAAAGCATATTATGAAAAAGCATTGTCTATAAATCCGGAAAACGTAAATTCTTTAATAGATTTGGGTAACGTTTGTTTTAAGTTGAAAGAATATGATATCGCTTTAAAATTATTTAAAAAAGTTTTTGTACTTGCACCTGACAATGATATGATTGCTGTTTGTATAGCAAACGCTCTTACTGTTATGCAAGACAGAGCACAGTCATTTGCTTATTTTGAAAAAGCTCTAAGCCTTGAGGGAGATAAATACAGAGTTTATATATGTTATGCAATTTCAGCAACAGAATTTAAGGATTATAAGCTTGCTCACGATTTGTATTTAAAAGCGATTGAAATTAATCCTAAAAAATCTGATGCATATTTGTTATTGGCAAACCTTTTAACAGGTATTCAAAAGGTTAAAGAAGCTATTGAATATTACAAAAAAGCGCTTAATGCAGAGCCTAATAATGCGCAAACTTATGCACTTTTGGGCAGCGCACACTATCTTGATAACGATATTGAGCAGGCTGTTGCGGCTTATCGTTCTGCTATAAGTATTTCACCTGACAATGATGAATACAGACTCATATATTCTCAGGTAATGGAAGATTATGTTAATTCGGTTCGGGGGCAAAATGACAAACAGATATGATGTTTCTATCTCAGATAGAATAATAGCAGGGCTTACATATATAACATCAGGCTGGGTCGGATTCATTTACGCAATTATTTTGTTTTTTATGAAGAAAAAATTATCCCCGTTTTTGAGATACAACATAATGCAAGCAATCCTTATTGCATTTACATATTATGTTTTATGCTTGGTATTTGGCTTGATATTTGGCTTGCTTTCTCATATTCCGATTGTACAAATCCTTGTTTCATGGATCCAATTGTTGTTTAACAGACCGATGATTTTGCAGTATTCGTTAATTCAAGCGATTGTATTGGGTTTGTTTATTTATATGGCTATTGTTTCTTTTTGCGGGAAATACCCGAGAGTTCCGTTCTTTTCTAAGATTATAGAACACGGATTTTAAGAAACTAAACTTTACAACGCAAACCGTATTTTTATCATTCTGAACTTAAATTTAAAGGTGCGTCAAACGACGCACCATACCAAACTTGTTTAACTAATCTCTACGCCCTCGCGTTAAACGCCACCGCTCGCGTTTGCAACGAAAACCGCTTCGCTCGTGGCTCTGCTCGGGCTATTCGAGACAAACCACCGGCATAGTGCCGTCGGTGCGAAAGTCGTTGTAGTATTCCGTATGCGTGCTGCCAAAGTAACGCCTGTAAGCGCGGTCTTTGCCTTTAGGCTGCGACGACCACAAGCGGAACTCAGACGCAGTTGATTCAATTCCCAAAGCAGTAAATACTTCAGCTTTGTTCGTGTTCCAGTTTAAACCATTTTTGTTAGAGTTTGTAAGTGTATTATCATTATATAGAACCTTTGCTATTTTTAATAAAGCAGCTGCATCCGGTAATTTCTTGCCTCCTTGTACTTTGTCACAATAATCAACAGCTAGTTGCCAATAGTCCTTTCCTCCGGAGTATGTTGGCATGGTATAGCTTGAGTCTACTGCTTGGATAAGTGGTAGCATTGCAGAGTTTGCTGTTACTGCTGTTGAGGCTAAGCATACATCGCCTATTTGACCTACGCAAGATGAGCCTATACTTGCTCCATTGAATGCTATGAGATCTCCTATATAGCTTGTTACCTCTGTCCCGTTTTTTGTTTCTATTTTTGTTGAAT
>CAYVSD010000010.1:0-17409 GCA_964453315.1 uncultured Muribaculaceae bacterium
ATGTGTTTTTAGCCCTCGCTTTTTACGCCTGTTATCGCATCGCGAATCGCGGCGCTGCTCGGGCTTCAGCTATTCTGTTGTCAATGTGCAAATCATTTCCGACGACTTGCTAACACTTCCTTTAAAGCTTAATCTATCGGGGTTACATCCGAATATTAATCCGGTGTCTTTTATTCTATTACTTCACATTCTATTGTCAAGCAATAATTCCACTTACCTTAATCTTTAATAAAACTGTACGTTTTTAGATAAAATTCTAAGTTTCTGGTTTTAATAAATGCGTTAAGATTCAGTTACCTGAACTCTAATATAGTAACTCATCAATTTTTAAAATCAAGTAATTATTTCAAAAATATTAATATTTCTTTACAATACAATTTTATTCCGATTTTTAGGGGCAAAATAATAATATAAATGAAAAAACTTCTTATTAATATAATAAAAATATATCAATGGTTTTCAAAATTTACACCTGCTGTATGCAGGTTTACACCAACCTGTTCTGAATACACCAAACAAGCCATACTAAAATATGGTGTATTAAAAGGTCTTTGGCTCGGAATGAAAAGAATTTCTCGCTGTCATCCGGGAAACCCGGGAGGCTACGACCCTGTTCCCTAAAATTAACTATTATAAGCTTTGAAAAATTCCTGTAATAACTCTTGCCCTTTAATCATCGTCTTATAATCAACATATTCATTCGCAGAATGCATATTACATACAGTCGCAAGACCTATTAAATAAGGAGAAAACTTTTCACCTTTTGCATTTGTCTTATTTGCATAAATATGAGTTTCTGCGCCTGCATGAAAAGAAGATATTTCAGGCTCTACACCAACTTTTTTGGCTACAGTTTCAAATAAAATTGGCAAATATTCATCCTGATTCTTTTCAAACATTGGCATCTTTACCGTAAATGTAATATTAGCTTTCGCAATCCCCTCATGCTCTCTATTAAAACCGTCTACAATATCCTGCATAATTCCTATAAGCTCATCTTCCTTTGCCTTATCAGAACTTCTTATTGAATAAGTCGCATGAGCATCAGTATTTATAACATTTGTAACCTTAATGTCTCCTGAAATAATACCGCCAATATTACATGACGTAATCACTTTACCTGTTTCGTCAGAATGAAAAACCCCTTGAGGTAATTGCGAAACTAAATCAGCTATAAGTTTTGTAGCATTTTCTCTAGTCTTATCACCTATATCATTACCGGAATGGCCGCCCTTTGGTGCTTTTAAAATTAAATCTACCATGACATAGCTGGCTCCGGAAGTAAGGCATTGCCCCAAAGCATCACTATCAAGAACCAAAACATATTTGGAATTAATCTTACTAAAATCAGTATTTTTAATACCCGTCATAGAATCTTCTTCATCTCTTGTAAAATGTACTTCTAAACCACCATGCTTTAGATCAGTTCTTTTATTTAACTCTTTTGCAAAGTAAAGAGCATTTGCAACACCGGCTTTATCATCTGCGCCTAAAGTTCTTCCTTGCGCGCGTATAAGGTCCCCGTCTAAATACGGAATTACCGGCGAATCATCCCCAATTACATCAAGATGAGATGATAATAAAATCGGTTCTTTCGATAAATCTGTCGCCGGAACGGTTATATATATATTTTTATAATCATCTAATTCGCAATTTAAATTATTATTTTTGCAATAATCACAAATCCAATCAATAACCTTTTCTTCATGCCGTGACGGAGAAGGTATTTGCGCCAAATTACAAAATAAATCCACCAATTCGTTCTGTTGTCTTAATTCATTTAATTCCATTTTATACTCCCTGTCTTTATATTAATATATCATTTTGTAACAACTGATAATACATAATTATCTGTAAAGTACTTATTCGCCACATTTATTATATCTGCTTCCGTTATTGAATCAATCAATTGTTGATATTCGTCCTTGAATTCATATCCTCTGCCCGAAAGCTCATAAACCCCTAATGCAGAAGCTTTTTCTAAATTTGTTTCAAGACCGATAATATAATTACCAAGTAATTTATCTTTTGCATTTTTAAGTTCAGTATCGCCGACATACTCCGTTTTTAAGCGTTTAATTTCATTAAATAAACCTTCTTTAGATTTTTCAAGAGTAGCAGGATTTGTCCCAATATAAACCAAAAAGCTGCCTCTTAAAATATTTGGAGAGTACGCTGTACCCAACTGATATGCAAGCCCTTGCTGTTCACGCAAATCCTTAAACAATCTTGAGCTCATGCCTGTACCAAGCAAAGAATCAATTATCTGCAACGTCGCATAATCCCTTTTATTCATTGATCCCGCAACCTGCCAGCCTAACATTATCCAAGCAGTTTCGGTATCCATTTTTTGTATACTTTCCTGTTTTTTTGTTATATTAGGAACTTTCGCCTCATTATCTTGATATTTAAAAACCAATTCATTTTTTTTAGAGGAAAACATACTGCTTAATGCCGCAATTGTCTTATCTTTATCGACATTACCGTTAATAGAAATTACAATATTCGCCGGATTAAAAATATCATTATAATAATCTAAAACATCCTGTCTTGTAATCGAAGAAATACTTTTTTCTATACGCTTTGATGATATTGAATATGGACTGTTCGGATAAATCAAATCTCGATATTCCTCTAATGCTCTTTGTAAAGGAATATCCTTTAACGCCTTAATTTTATTTAATTTATCTGATTTAACTTTACCTATTTCAACTTCATCAAAAATCGCATTGTTAATAATTTCATTCAAAAGATCAAGCGTTTTATCATATTCTTCTTTCGTTGTCATTACAGACAATGAAAAGGTATCGGCACCCGCAGACGGAGTGATTTTTATGCCGTTATCCTCTAGAGTTTGTGAAAGCTCTATATAGGAATAATTTTTTGTACCTTTCAACATAGTACCGGCAGTAAGATTTGCAACACCATATATTTTATCTTTTAATTGACCGCCCTTAGCAAAAATAGTCATTGCAATAATATCATTTGAAGAATTCGGTGTATATAAAAGCGTTGCGCCGTTTGAAAGCAAATATTTTTGTGTTTGCGAATTTTCACTAATCAACTTTGCACTTGGCAAAGAACTCTTTTTATGCGCAACAGGAATATCTTTTGCTCCTTGCGGTAATACAATAGAAACAGCACTTTTTTCTATTCCCAAATATTTGTTAGCCGCCCGTTTAATCTCTTCTTTCGTAACGTTTTTTATATTATCTAAATAATTATCATAAAATTTTATGTCATTAGTCAACGCAACCGTATAACCAATTTCTGTTGCAATATTCGAGACTGATTCACGAGAATAATACGTATCACGCTCTATAATATTTTTAGCAAGACTTAACTGTTCATCAGTAATTCCATTAACCTGAATTTTCTTAATCTCTTCAAATATTGAATCCTGAACAGCTTTACATTTTTCAGGTTCAAAATTTGCTTGAATATAAAAAATTCCATCGTCTCTATAAGTAGAATTTCCGGCTCCAACCGAAAAAGCCAGGCGCTTCTTTTCTTTTAAAGACTGATTTAAAACAGAAGAACGGCCCTCGCCTAAAATAGTTGACAACACATCAAGAGCATAAGATTCTTTACTTGTGACAGGAGTACCCCTAAAACCTATAAGCATATAGCCTGACTGTGTTTTAAGATATTCTACTTTTTTCTTTTGCTCTTTTAATTGCTCTTCTTTAGGATAATTATTTTTCACAACTTTTCGGCAATCTTGATTGAATAAACTTTTAATTTTATCCAATGCGTGATTTGTATCAACATCACCGATAACAAGAGTAACCATATTTGACGGAGCATAATGCGCATTATAAAAATCTAAAACTTTTTCTCTTGAAATAGTTTCGATAATTTCACTTTTCCCAATAACCTTTCTCTTATAAGGATGATTTGTATACATCATAGAATTTAAATTTTCAAAAAGAATTTTTTGCGGAGAATTTAAATCTTTACTGATTTCTTCCAAAACAACCTTACGCTCTTTTTCCATTTCGTTGCGAGGTATCATAGGATTCATCATCATATCAGCGTGTAATTCCATAGCTAAGTCAAAATCTTTTGACGGAATAGTAATATAATAATGAGTAAAATCTTTACTTGTAGCGGCATTAGTAATCGCACCTCTTGTTTCAAGAATTCTGTCAAATTCTCCCGGTTCATAATTTTTAGTTCCTTTAAAAAACAAATGTTCAAGAAAATGCGCAACTCCGTTATTCGAATCATCTTCATCTATAGAGCCTGTCTTTATCCAAGTATCTATAGTCACTATAGGATTATTTTTTACTTCCTGAATAATTACCGTTTGACCGTTATCAAGTTTATATAATTTGGCATCAGCGCCATATACAACATTTGTACAAATAAATAATGCAAAAATTAATATTATTTTTTTCATTAAAACCGCCTTTTTATATCACTGTATATAAACATTTTATAAATTTATATCCCCAATTACGGCTAATCCGCTTAAACCAAGGCTTCGCCAAGAACATCCGTAGATTTAAACTTTTTGGGAGACTTTAAATCTATATATTCTTTAAGAACATTAAATGTTACACGGCAAACTTTTTCATTCGCTTTTAATTCATATTCTCCCACCTGATCAAAATCATTAATTGACATCTGTTTGAAAAAATCCCTTAATTTATAAGGCATTTGTTTTTTATTATAAGGAACAAATGATGCACACTCAGAACAAATCACACCACCAAGTTCAGGCACAAAAAACATTGTTTCTTTTTCAACAGAATTATGACACTTCAAACAAGTATCAAATTCTATCGAGAACCCTGTTTCTATCATTATTTTCAACTGGAATTTTATAACAGCCAAAAGCATTTCAATCGTAGTATTTGACTCAGCAATAGAATTAAGCGCTTTATATAAAAGGTTATAAATAATTTCAGAACTCGGATCATCTTCTGTTCCAAAATTATGAACTACCTCTGTAACATACATTGAATAAAAAATTTTATCCAAATCCTGTCTTGTTTTACGAAAATTATTCAAAACATCTGCCTGACAAATAGTATCAAGGTTTTTACCTTTATGAAGCATCAGCGTATTTGCAACAAGCAAATCCATCCTAGCGCCCAATTTACTTTTAGGCTTTTTAACCCCCTTGGCTACTCCCCTTATTAGTCCTTTATCTTTTGAATACATAACAATTATTTTGTCAGACTCGCTAAGATTATAAGACTTCAAATTAATTGCGTCTGTTACAAAGCTATTTTGCATATTTACTTTTTCTTATTTTTACTATCCCAGATTTTTATTCAAACCTGTTCCGCTATATACCCCTCTAATCATTTTTTCTAATTCTGCTTTATTATCAGAGTACGTAAGCGCAACTTCTTTAGAAATTTTACCTTCACTGAACAACTTATATATAGACATGTTCATTGTAGTCATATTATCAAACGAACCTGTTTTTACAAGCTCATAAATTTGTCCAAGTTCGTCTTTTTCAATAAAATCTTTTACTGTAGGTGTTACAACCAAAATTTCTGCTGCCGGATAACGCGTATTACCTTCTGCAGACGGTAACAATTTTTGAGAAATAGTACCTCTCAAAGTATTTGCTATTTGACCTCTTACAAAAGACCTTTCTCCAGGATCAAACAAGTTAATAATTCTTGTAACAGACTGCACGGCATCATTTGTGTGCAAAGTAGAAACAACAAGGTGACCGGTTTCAGCTGCATTCAAAGCAGATTCAACGGTTTCTCTATCACGAATTTCACCGATAAATATAACATCCGGATCTTGTCTTAATGAATACTTAACACCATCAGAAAAAGACGGAGTATCAATAAGCAGCTGCCTTTGAGATACTATCGATTTTTTATTGGAAAAAATAAATTCGACAGGATCCTCAATTGTAACTATATGCTTTGCAACTGTTGAATTTATATAATCAATCAAAGAAGCGATAGTCGTTGACTTACCTGAACCCGTAGGGCCTGTAACCAAAACTAAACCATTATTAAAACCTGCAAACAGTTCTAATGTCTTAGATAAATTTAATTCATTAAAAGTTTTAATAGAATAAGGAATTGCACGAATTACCATTGCGGTTTTACCGAGTTGACGACTCATATTTACACGAAAACGAGAACAGCCCGGGATCTCATAAGAAAAGTCAATATCAAAAAACCTTGTAATCCTGTCTTTTAAATGAAGAGGAGCAATAGTACGAATAACAAAATCCATATCTTCGCTTGATATAGGAGGAAGATTAATCCTCATAATCTGTCCTGAAACACGAATAGCTGGTCTTTCACCCTCACAGATATGCGCGTCAGACGCCCCAACAGAAACAGCTTGTCTTAAAAAATCTTCTATATAAAAATCATTGTTACTCATAAATTTACTCTTTTCTTGAAGTATACCACATATTATAATTTTGCACAAGATTTTTATTATGTTATCATTTGTTTAAAGTATATGTGGAATAAAGAAGCTGTTAGGGATTTATTACAAAACAAAAATGCAATCATGCTTTTAACATCAATTATTTTCATGATTGGAGTTCTGTCTTACTTTGCTTCTAACAGCGTATTGTTGGCATTTATAATTACAATTTTATTTATAATTTTGTTATACTTACGAATTTTAGACGTTAAAAGAATTTTAATACTAACGGCCGTTTTTTATTTTGGATTTTTCTTAACATTTTTTAAAATAAAACCAAATGACGACTTATTGCCGTTAACTCCGCTAAATTCAACATTTACGGGGCAAATTGTCAGTATTCCCAATTCTTCAGACAAAACAAAAACAAAATTTTTCATGAAAGTAAAGAGTTTTGCAAACGAAAGCATATCCGGCAAAACACTTGTAACAATATCTGGGACCCGTGAAAAACTTGGAAAATTAAACATTGGAGACACAATAAAAATTAAAGGCAGCCTCAGAGAACCGTTTAGAGCGACAAACCCATCACAATTCGATTATGGCGCATACTTAAAAAACTTTAACGTATTTACCGTAATGTACGCAGATGAAGGCAATTTTGAAATTATAAAAAGTAAACTATCTTTCAAATGGAAGTTTTTACAAGAACTAAATAACACAAGAAACAGAATTCTAAAAATTCATTCCAAATATCTGCAAAGTCCAAATATAGAAATTTTAGGCGGAATTGTTTTTGGAGATGACGCGGTTGCTCCTCCTGATTATATTAAAAACTCTTTTATTAACTCAGGTTTATTACATATACTTGCGGCTTCCGGAATGAATGTTGCGTTTATTTTTACATTTTGGGAATACATTTTAAAATTTTTAGCAATACCGTATAAACCCCGAGTATTTTCAGGAATGTTTGTCATAATTTTATACACACTAATGACAGGATTGGGTGCTGCCGTTGTAAGAGCAGCATTAATGCTTTTATTTGTTCTTGCGGGTAAACTTATTGACAGAGACACACACAGCGTCGCACTATTATCTCTTGTCGCAATTTTAATGCTTATTTATAATCCCGCTTACATAAATGATGTCAGTTTTCAATTATCATTCATGGTTACATTAGGACTTTTATTAACAGTTGACACCGTGAAAAACAAATTTGAGAAAATTCCTGACTGGCTGATTGTTCCGCTTATAATTCCGATAGTTGCACAAATATGGGTTGCACCTATTCAAATGTTTTACTTTAACACTTTCAGCTTGTATTCTGTTCTTGCAAATATTGCATCCGTTACAATATTAAGCATAATTTCTTTTTGCGGATTTGTAAGTTCCGTACTTGCAATAATACCGCCAATTTCTGATTTTGTATGCCATACATTTGATTTTTTCAATAACTATCTTTTAAATTGCATTGTTTCAATATCAAATTTTTTTGGAAACCTTCCGCACTGCATTGTGCAAACAACGCATCCGAACGTTATTCAAATGATTATTTATTACTGTATGCTTTTAACTACAACCTTTATGGTTAAACAAAATAAATACAAAAAAGCCCTTGCAATAATACTTTGCTGCTCTGTTGTACTCATATCAATGAATATTCGTTTTGTTTCAAAAGATTTGGAAATCATAGCTTTTGACGTTCAAAACGCAGATTCATTTTTAATCAAAACTCCGCAAAACAAATATTTCTTCATAGATACAGGCAAAAAAGCATATAAAAGCGGCAATTCTCAAGCAAAAATCATAATGCTTAAATATTTAAAAGACAGAGGAATTAAAAACCTTGAAGGCGTTATTGTAACTCACTTTGATAACGATCACTCAGGCGGAACCCCTGATTTTATTGAAGGGTTAAATATTAAAACTTTGTATTTGAACAATACGGAACAAAACACTCAAACCGCACAACAAATTTTTAAAACCGCTGAAAAATTTAACCAAAACATTAAAATCGCAAAAAATAATGACACAATATACACAGAACCCGATTTGACATTAAAAACTTTTAAAGCGGATTTTAACGGCAAAAACAAAGATAATGAACGCTCTACAATTACATTATTAAGCTATAAAGATTTTGATATGCTATTTATGGGAGATGCGGGAATAAAATCATTTGAACTCGTCAAGAAAAATATCCCGCACAACATTGACGTATTAAAAGTCGGACACCACGGCGCAACCCACGTTACAGATAATAATATGATTGATTACCTCGGCAACAGAGTTTCGTTGATTTCAACAGGAATAAATTATTTCGGACACCCGACAAAAGGAACTCTTGATATTCTAAGAAACACCGACATCTTACGAACAGATTTACTCAATTCAATAAAACTTACAACTGACGGTTCACTTTATAAAATATATTCATACGACACAACCGATAAAAAATACCGCCAAAGAAACCAATATTACGCGAAATAAAACCTTTAAAAGGTGCGTCAAACGACGCACCAAACATAACTATCTCTCCTAGGGGAGAAAAGAATTTCTTAGCGAAGAATGAGCTTAGAAATTCAAAAGAGGGTTGGTTTTGTGCTACGCCCCCCTTACGGGGAACAACCCTCACCATTACTCCCTCTCCCAAGGAGAGGAAAACTATATAATGTTGGCGGAGCGAAGCTCCGCCAACCTAAACGAACTTATCGCCTTATCGACTTTTTAATTAATCCTACGCCCTCGCATTAAACGTCACCGTTCGCGTTTGCAACGAAAACCGCTTGGTTGCTCGCCTTCAACGGCGTTCCGTGTTTTAGCCTTAGAGGCAAAAGCCTCAGCTAAAACAACTGCAGCCTCGGCTCGCAATCCGCTCAACGTTTCCGTTGACGCACGCTCATCTCTCGCTTCGCTCGTGGCTCTGCTCGGCTTGGTAAAACCTTTTTTCATTTTTTCTCCTTTCGACAATATATTTATTATTTTATACAATGTATCTATTGTATTAAACAAATAATATATTGTAGAAATAACATTGTCAACTATCTACAATTTTCCTATGAAGAAAACAGATATTCTCAAAGAATTTGGGGATAATTTGCGAGCTGAACGCAATCGTGCAGGGTTATCTCAAGAACAATTAGCCGAAAAAGCCGGTCTTTCCTACGGACAGGTTATTGGGACTATTGAAAGAGGCGAGACAAATACTTCTTTATCTGTAATAATTTCAATTATGAATGCTCTTGATATTGATTTTGAAAAACTATTTGACCGCAATAAATACAATTAATTTACAAACTTGATTTTTAAAATTGTTTCAATTACAATTAATCTGCATGACGCATTTAGTTGGGGTATTTTAATGCACGTATCATCAGTGGGATATTTAAATCAAAAGGGATTAAGAACTGTAGAAGACTATAAAGTCCAAACAAAATATGACAATGCTTCATTATTTGGACAAATTGAACATAAGCCCGTTAAACTTACAACGCACGAAAAAAAGTTTAATCTTTTTAGTGTAATAAAAAATTTATGCACAGATAAAAAAGAAATTTCTGCTCAACAAGTAATTGATATGATCGGTTAAATTATTTTCTTTACAAGAACAGAACAGCATGCCGGAATTACTGAAATAACAACAAGAACCGGAACAATACTCAATGATTGAGCAATAAAACCTATGGCAGACATTGCAATAGCAACAATTCCCCATGAAAATCCGTTTATAAAACCTCCGATAATACTCTTATACTGAGGCAAAACTTTTTGCGCCATACTCATGGTAATCGGCGTCGCAAACATCGTTACAAACCCCATTATAGCAAAGATTATAAAAGAAATTATCGGCATAATTTTATATGTCAGCATAAATAAAAGCATTAGAGGAAAAGTTGTAATCATCGAAAAATAAAATACATGTGCAGTCCCGATTTTCTTTTCTAACCGCGGGCTCAATAAAGATGCTATTCCTCCAAAAAATATAAATCCGAAAAGAGCTACACCTATTTGAAACTTACTATACCCTTGAGATTTCCACAAAAAAGGAAGAAGAATTGAACAAGAAGTTTGAATTAATGATTTCAACATCGCAATTATATTCAAAATATTTAATTTTCTGTTAGAAACAATATCCTTTAATGCCTGAAATAAATTGATATCATTTTTCACACAAGCTTTATTACTAAATTTAGGAACCATTTTAAACATTAAAAAAGCCCAAAATACACCAATTAAAGCTAAAAACGGCATTTTATCAAGTCCGAAATATTGAGCTATTGCTGATGAAAATAACGGTCCCATTGAATAACCCAATGTCCCGCAAGCAATAAAAATTCCCATGTTCCGAACAACATCAGAAGATGAAAATTTTGAAATCAACCCTAATGATTGAGGATGAAAAAGGCTTGAACCTAAACTCCCCAACATTATACAAAAAATCATTAACCAAATATTACTTACTGCAGGCGCAAATGAAATAAAAATTGAAGTAAAAATTAACCCCCAAAAAATTAAAGCCCGTTTTCTTATTATATCAGCGAAAAATCCGAAAAAAGGCTGTAAAAGTGACGAAAAAATATGAGATAAACTTAAAATAATTGTCGCAACAGGCATTGTTATTTTAACCTGCTCAGCAATAAACGGCATTATGGGGTTTAAAAATCCGGTATAAATATCATTAATAAAATGCCCGCCGCAAAACCATATTTGAGGGTTTCTCTCGTCTTTATTATAAACCATAGGCACATTTTTACATAAAATGTAAAAAAAAATCAAATTAAATAGCAAAAAAAAATATTTTCTGATTTAATAGTAATACGGAGGTCCTAATGAAAATAAATTTTACGCCTATCAAATACAATTCAACATCTTTCGGCAACAGAATGAACTGCAATTTACATGATAACAGTGTTGTAAACCAAATAAACGACATAAATCATGAATACGACATAAAATCGAGTTATCTGTCGTTCCTCACAGAAGAAATAGGCTTGCCAAAATACATTCATGACAGACAACAAAAGCAACTAAAATTAAATAGAAACGAACAAATTAATTTTATAATTCAAGAAGACCTTGACGACGAAGACAATATTCTTGAAAGATTAACATATTAATCAAAAAAAAATAATCATAAATATAATTAAATAAAGATTAACTCACATATATTGAGTTAATCTTTTAATTTGCTTAAATCCAAAATTATACGATTTTCTTTCGGAGAAATTTCATAAACAGTTTTAGCAAAATCAGTTATATAACTACGCGGTAAATTAATTTTATCAAAAAATCCCGCATTACAAAGTTCAATTAATCTGTCAACATATTTTTGACAATTTTTATATATTACAGGATGCAATCTAACCCATTTGTCAAACGGAATATTTGTTTTATCTGCATTTACACCAACAGAACACAACCCATAATTTGACAATCTGCTACGTCCTCCTCTATTCTTTGGAATCAAATGATCAATAGAAGCTACCGACTTTTTTATCATATGAAATCCAATTTGCTCTGAACTTGCATCAGCATATTTAACAATAAAAGCAGGTAAACTATTTGCAGATGTCGGCAATTTTGAAACTATATTTATTATTTTTTCAGCAAGAGCTTTATCTTTGAGAGTTTCTACTATTTTTCTGAGATCGTGAATAAATGACTTTCTTCCAAAAGATTCCACATAAGGAAAACCATGAATTCTTGCACTCATATCCTCAAAAAGCTTGCTCAAATCAGAATTATATTTTAAAGCAGATTTTTTTTGCATTATTCGCAATAAATTAATCTTATTTGAATTACTTTTTAAAACAGATTTATCCAAATAATCATCACCGGAATTACACCCTCCAAAAAACTTTTTAGCTGTTTTTTCAATTTTCATCATCGCCTTAATTTCAGCACGGCTATTCTTTATTTTCACCTCTTCAAAAATTTTTCTTATTTTATACAGAAATTCCTTTTCCTTAAAAGGTAAAACCACCGGATCATTAGCCAATCTTTTTTGGGTAATATGCATCAACTGCAAAAATTCTTTAAATTGCTTTTCCGGCATATCACAAGCACAAGCGGTTAGACTCTCAAATACATGCTGCTGACTGCGCAGCAATTTTTTATTATTTTCAGGATACATCATTTTCATCGCTTCATTTAAAGAAATATTCGGATGTTTTAATGCAAGATTTTTAATAACATTATAAAACTTTGATTCAACCGGTTGCAAAGATTTTCTATATGGTTTGAAAAATTCAATTATATAATTTATATTTTTTTTGAAAACTTTTTCTGCAAAAATAATTTCTATATCTCGCTGACTTAGCATAATTTTACCCGTATACATATCAGGAATACCATAGGCTGCCAGCTTCTTCAAATAATTTCCACCTTGCGCAACGCCACTAAAAGAAACTGTATCAACAGGCACAGCGCAGCTTATAACAGGCTTTCGGTTGTTATCAACTCTACCGGAAACTATATTGAAATTATATAATGCTACAGGTAAAATTCGCATACTATAATAAATATCCTAAAAATATTTTTTGTCACTAAAAAAATATTTTATTTAACCGTATAATTGTTTTTATAAAATAAATTAGCTAAAATTTTTTTATGACGAATATTTTAGAAATAAAGGATTTAATTGTTGAATACAAAACAAAACCTATCTTTGGTTCAAAATCCAAAACCGTACACGCCGTAAACGGAATAAATCTCAACATAAATAAAGGAGAAATTCTTGCTATTGCAGGAGAATCCGGATGCGGTAAATCAACTCTTGCTAAAGCTGTTATGCAATTGATTAGTACAAAATCCGGAACACTTAAACTCTATGGACAAAATATTACAAATATACAAAAACAATCCGAGCTTAAAAATTTTTATAAAAAAGTTCAAATAATATTTCAAAATCCATATTCCAGTCTAAATCCAAAAATGAAAATTGGAGATATTCTAAAAGAAGCTCTTGAGATAAACACTAAACTATCTAAAGAAGAAATTAATAAAATTATAGAAGAAAAAATTTCACTTGTAGGACTAGACAAAAATTCTTTAAATCTCTACCCGCATGAATTTTCCGGCGGACAACGGCAAAGAATAGCAATTGCAAGAGCTCTGGTTTTAGACCCTGAATTTATTATTGCAGATGAACCGGTTAGTGCACTTGACGTCAGCATTCAAGCCCAAATTATAAACCTGCTAAAAGAACTAAAAGAAAGATTTAATCTTACATTTTTATTTATTTCACATGATTTAAGTGTTATAAAATATCTCTCTGACAGAATTGCAATAATGTATCTCGGAGAAATCATAGAAATAGGATTAACCGAGGAAATTTTCTCCTCACCAAAACATCCATATACAAAAGCTCTTCTGAGCGCAGTCCCTGAACTGAATTCAAACAAAAAAGAAAAAATTGAATTACTCACAGAACTGCCTTCTGTCGAAAATTTACCAACAGGATGCAAATTCCATACCAGATGTCCATTTGTTATGGATATCTGCAAATCTCAAATCCCAAATTCTATTGAATTTTCAAAGACCCATAAATGTCGATGTCATTTATACAACTCTGTGATATAATTACATTATGGATAAACACGTAATTACAACCAACAGAAAAGCATTCCACGACTATAATATTTTTGACAAATTTATAGCCGGAATTGTACTAACCGGAACAGAAATAAAATCCATACGTAATAACGCCATAAATCTTAAAGACAGCTTTTGCCGTATTGATGACAACGAAATATTTTTATACAACTGTCATATTTCACAATACGACAAAGGTAATCGTTACAACCACGAAGAAAAACGAATAAGAAAACTCCTTTTAACAAAAAAAGAAATACTCAAAATTCAAAGCAAAGTAAAAAAAGACGGATATACAATAGTACCTTTGGAAATTTTTATCACAAAAGGTTTTGCGAAAATGGAAATAGGACTTGCCAAAGGTAAAAAACTATACGACAAACGCGACTCGATAGCTAAAAAAGATATCCAACGCGAAATGGACAGAGCAACAAAAAGATTTTAATTAAAATGCTGGTTCTGTTACACAACGGCGGTTCGTAGTGTTTCGAGCCCTACCATCTTTGCTCACGCAAAGATGCTCCGGCTCTACACACCGGCTCTCGCATTTTCCGCCTGTGCAATCAAAGATTGCTCCGCTCGCTTCACTATCGTTTCGCTCTCAACGGCGGTTCGTAGTGTTTCGAGCCCTGCCATCTTTGCTCACGCAAAGATGCTCCGGCTCTACACACCGGCTCTCACATAAAAAAAACCTGACTTCGATTGAAATCAGGGAAAAATTGTAGGGGAAAAATTAAATAATTGGAGTTAAAAAATCTTTTTATTATGCTATCTTAAGCAGTTGTTTGTTATACGCTGCTATAAAATTCATTTGTTCAAATAATAATTCTGATTTGTCTACAAAAGGCTCTGCCGGTACAACCGGAGTTGTAGGTTGATTTTTATAGATATCTTGTAATTTTTTATCAATATCTTTTAAATTCTTAAATGCCATTTTTTTTAAGCCTCTCGTTAAATCTCTCTTGTGTATATATAAAGTATATAAGTTTTTAAATATTTCAATATTACTCGTTTTTGTTACATTTCTTTACATTATGCGTTTTGCAAACATATTTGGGCAATTTTAACGGAAAACATGTTTTTATATATAATATAGGGGTAAAAGTAGATTTATGCTTAACGATTTAAATAAATATAATCGACCATATTTCGGCTCAATGACAGCTAATTTTGGGATGGGCGCAAACCAAAATGCTGTTAATATGACTAATCCTGCAATGGGAGCTCAAATTGACGGACAAGTTCTTAAAGAAGCGACCGAAGATAACTTCATCGGAAACAGAATCAATGCTTACGGAGAAATTGACCAGCTTACACAATTGGGACTTACACTCCCTGTTGCAGTCGCAATTAATGCCGGCATGGACAAATATTTAAAACTTTATGACGGTGAATATTCGAAATCACTTGCCGGGAAAATAGGAAATTTCGGAGATAAAGTTAGTGATTTTGTTGGCAACAGCCCTGTAGGCAAATTCTTTAAATCTGCAAATAACAAAATTTCACCATATTTGAAAAAATATATTTATGATAAATCTGCAATAATTCGCGCGTTTGACAAAACTCCGTCAAAACCGGAATTAGAATTTGTTAAAAATCAAATGGATATGGCAAGAGAAATGTCTATTAAAGAATATTTCAACGCCGCAGATGAATTTTTCAAACCGATAAAATCAGCTAAAGACCTAGATTCAATTGGCGCAAGTGCAACAGATATTGAACGCATTGAAGGTTTAATGAAAAGTGCTGCAAACAAAAGCGATAAAGTAAAAATTCTTTTAGAAGAACAATTTAAATTATTAAATCCAAAAGCAACAGCTCAGGAAATTTCTGATTTTGCCGCATCCGCAAACAAAGAAGAAATAATTAAAGAATTAAAAGCAAAATTCTTAAAATGGAAGGATTTTTCAGAATATGAAGTCGCAAAGAAAAATCCATTAAAAGCACGCCCTCAAGTTCTTAAAAACCTTGAACAAATGGTTAATAAAAACGCATTTGCAAGAATTGACTGGTCTGATAAAAATATATTAACCAGATTAAAAGGCGAATTAACGGGCAGAAAAATGCCTTTCCAAAGAATTTATAATATAATCACATCATCCATGGGTGCAGAAAATACTATGCACAAATCTGCACTCGGAAGAATGTTAAATAAATGGGTGAACCTGACAGCAGAAGGTCTTACCGGCCGTATGTTTAACGGAAAAATATCTACTATTATCCAAGCATTCTTTTTAGCTGAAGCTTTAATGATGGCAAGCAAACAAGAAGGAGCGGGCAACAAATTCAAATCATTTATGGAAAGAATGACAGAACTTGCAGGTTTCTTCATATTTATAGGCCCGTCAATTAAATTGATGCACAAAATAGGCGGTTTACAATACAGTGGAATGACACCTGATCAGGTAAACACCTACCGCGAAGCGCTCAAAGAATTCAATAAAAAAGTTATGAATAAAGGCTTTGCAAATAAAGCTGAATACAAAACCGCAAGAGAAGCCTTAAAAAGTCAATTCCGTCCAAAAACAAGAAATCCTTTTGTATGGGCCGGAAGAAAAATCGCAGATATGGTGACAGTCGGTTTAGAACAAGTAAGACCATATACAAAATTTGAACAAAAAGCGGTAAATTTAAATCCTGCCAAAATACTTGAAAATCCAAAACAATATTTTAAAAATGTTTTATACAGACTAAAAGATGTAGCCTGCAATCCTAAATATTGGCTTAAACAAATGGCGGGTTATCCGGTAAGATTTCTTCTTCCTCTAATGTTGATTTTACCGTTCTTCAACAAAATTGCGGTAAAATGCTGCCACAAAATATTCGGCAAGCCGGAATATTCATTACTTGACCAAGAAAAATATGAAAAGGAGCAAGAAAAATTAAAAGAAATGCAAGAAGCAATTAAAGCTCAGCAACAAACACAACAACCAACAACTCAAAATGGGCCAATAAATACAAACATTCCGCAAATAAAACCTAAAAATCCTGACAGTTACGAAAGTGACAGCAATTTAATTAAAATTAAAATGAACGGCGGAAATGTAAATGAACGCAACGGAGAACCCGTAAGAACATACATCCCTAGTCCTGAAGGAGTTGTTATTCAAAATCAACAAGATACATCCGCGCTTGATAAAGCATTTGCTGACGCAGACAAAGCAGAGCAAGAAATTCAAGGAATTTTAAAAATAAGATAAATTGCAAAAACATTAAATACATGTTATCATGTAATTAAGCTCGATACAGGTGTTAATTTTGTTCCTACATTTATATAAATAGGGAGAGTTAACTCCGCGGAATTGAAGTATACCCGCCGATTTTATCGCCAGCGGGAAACGGAATATTTCAGGGTTCTCACCCACCTGCGAGATTAGCAGGTAACAAAATCCGCCTGTAAAGGGCTTTTTTATTGTTAAAAAAATGAGAGTTAGTGAAATAATAAGATCAAAGTTA
>CAYVSD010000010.1:17419-42660 GCA_964453315.1 uncultured Muribaculaceae bacterium
CCCATGCTAGACTCTTGGTGTAAGGAGTTACCAATGAGTAAAATTTCAACATTTATACTAACAGAAGAATACTCAACAGCAGAAGTGTTGAAATTATATTTGGAAGAATTTGAAAATTTAGAAATTTGCGCTACTCCTCAGAACTCTATCGACTTAATTGATTTAATTTCAAAAAATAATAATCAATCTCTTTTAATTGCAGATATTTCACAAAACAAAAACGAAAAACTTGAACTTATATCTCAAATAACACAGCTACATAAAAATTGCCAAGTAATTGCTCTTTCCGACAATCCTTCAGTAAATTTGATTATAGAAATTATGCGCGCAGGTGCCAAAGAATTTGTGCCTGTACCAATTATTAAAAACGAGCTTTTTTCATCCGTACAAAAACTTTGCTCTAATGCAGATGAACACAAAAAAAATAAATGTAAAATAATTTCTGTTTTTTCAAACAAAGGCGGTCTGGGAA
The DNA here is from genome assembly GCA_964453315.1 of uncultured Muribaculaceae bacterium. Lineage (GTDB taxonomy): Bacteria > Cyanobacteriota > Vampirovibrionia > Gastranaerophilales > Gastranaerophilaceae > Zag111. Next base: position 17,892 of record CAYVSD010000010.1, read on the forward strand.
AAACATCTATTGCAACGAATTTAGCTTATGAACTGGCAAATAACACAAAAGAAAATGTTGCTCTTATTGATTTGAATTTTCAAATGGGAGATATAACAACATTTTTAAATATACAACCATCTTTTAACATATCTTATATGCTTGAAAATTTGGATAAAATCAATGAAACCTTTTTGTTAAGCACATTAGAAAGATACAAAAAAACAAGCTTATATGTTCTTGCAGATCCGCCATTTTTCAAGCAAGCGGATAATATTTCTCCAAAACAAATCTCTAAACTGTTTGAAACCTTAAAAGAAACTTTTTCATATATAATAATTGATTCGGAAGCAAGTTTTGACGGTAAGAATATTGCGGCGCTTGATAATTCTGACATTATTCTTCTCGTGACAGCTGCAAGTATTCCGGCACTAAGAAACACTCAGCGCTGTTTGGAATTATTTAACAAGCTCGGATATGACAAAAATAAAACTAAAATAATTTTAAACAGATATATTGAAAATGATGAAATTAAAGAAGAAGACATTACCCGAGTACTGTCTAAAGAAGTTTATTACAAACTTCCAAACAATTATTTTGCACTAATATCTGCAATTAACAAAGGAATAACATTACACGAAAGTAATTATTCAACTGATATCGCGCAAAGCTATAGCAATCTTGCAAAAGCAATATGTGACAGTTTATATAAACAAAATATGGCACAAAAATTTGAAAATTTATTGAGTAAGGAGTAAAAATGGGATTATCAGAAAGATTTGGGAAATTAAAAAAAGAGAACTTTAATATGCAACAATCTCAAAATGTAATTGAGATTAAACCAAAAGTTATAGAAATTGACACATACAAAAAATTTGAAGACCTTGAAACAGATACCATAAACAAAATCCGCAGAACCCCGCATTGGCAAGATTATCCTCTAAAAAATCAAGAAAATATGATCTCTAAGTATTTTGATTCTAAAATAAAAACGAGATATTCTGATATTAATTATACAAACAATGAAAAAAGCGGATTTATAAAAAACATCCTAACACTAGCAAACAGTAAATAAAATGGAACACCACGAATTTAAAATCAACGCAAAATACAATCCTTCAGGAGATCAACCGCAAGCAATTGAAAAGCTTACTCAAGGAGTGAATGAAGGTTATGATACACAAACGCTTCTTGGAATTACAGGTTCAGGTAAAACTTTTACCATAGCTAATGTAATCCAAAATGTTCAGCGTCCGACACTTATAATTGCACACAATAAAACCCTTGCAGCTCAATTGTACAATGAATTTAAAGAACTATTCCCTGATAATGCAGTAGAATATTTTATCAGTTATTACGACTATTATCAGCCGGAAGCTTATATTCCGCGCACTGACACATATATAGAAAAATCCTCAAGTATAAATGAAGAAATTGACAGGCTTCGTCATCATACAACACGTAGTCTTTATGAAAGAGATGACGTAATAGTCGTGTCTTCAGTAAGTTGTATTTATGGATTAGGAGTTCCGGAAAACTATTTTAAAGGTACAATTGAGCTTCATGTTGGGGATGAAATTGACAGAGATGCTTTACTTTCGCACCTTGTTGAAGTTCGTTACGAAAGAAATGATTTAGAATTAAAATATTCAACATTTCGTGTTCGCGGAGATATCGTTGAAATAATGGCACCTTTTGAAAAAATAGTAACCAGAATATATTTCTTTGGAGACGAAATAGAAAAATTTGTTAAAATCGATAATGTGTCAGGTGAAATTATTGATACTCCGGATTCTGTAATACTTTATCCTGCTATGCACTATGTAACAGATGACGAAAATCAAGAAGAAACCATTGAGATGATAAAAAAAGAACTCAATGAAAGATTAATTGAGTTGAATAATCAAAACAAACTAATTGAAGCTCAAAGAATTGAACAACGGGTAAATTATGACATAGAAATGATGAGAGAAATGGGATACTGTACAGGTATAGAAAATTATTCCAGAATTCTTGAACGCCGTGCCCCCGGAACACCTCCTGCAACCTTATTAGATTATTTCCCGAATAATTTTCTTACAATTGTTGATGAATCCCACGTGACCCTTCCTCAAATTAAAGGTATGAGCCACGGAGATGCGGCAAGAAAACAAGTTCTCGTTGACTACGGTTTTAGATTGCCTTGTGCAAAAGATAACAGACCCCTCACAAACAAAGAATTTTATGAAAAAGTAGGACAAAAAATTTATATTTCAGCAACACCCGCAGAATTTGAAAGAAAAAATTCTCAACAACTTGTTGAACAAATTATTCGCCCGACAGGACTTGTGGATCCTAAAATATCTGTCCGTCCTATTAATACACAAATATCGGATTTGAAATCCGAAATTGCAAAACGCGCAAATAAAAACGAAAGAGTCCTTATTACAACTCTTACAAAAAGAATGGCGGAAGATTTAACAGACTTTTTCATTCAAGAAGGAATACGGGTGAGATACCTTCATAGTGAAATTAAATCAATGGAAAGAGTCGAAATCCTCAGAGATTTAAGACTTGGCGAGTTTGATGTACTCATAGGTGTAAACCTGCTGAGAGAAGGTCTTGATATTCCGGAAGTTTCGCTTGTTGCAATTATGGATGCCGATAAAGAAGGATTTTTGCGCTCAGAAACAAGTTTAATCCAAACCATAGGCCGCGCTGCAAGAAACTCTTGCGGAGAAGTAATTATGTATGCCGATAAAATAACGGATTCAATGGCAAATGCAATCCGAGAAACAGAACGCAGACGCTCAATACAAATTGAACACAACAAAAAATATGGAATAATACCACAAACTATCAAAAAACCGATAGAAAACAACCTTCTATCTCTTGTTGCAAGTTATAGAGATTTTGAAGATGTCGTTGCTGAAGAAATGGTTGAAATGGGTATAAGCAAAAAAGATTTGCCAAAACTTATATCAAAACTTGAAAAAGATATGCACAAAGCTGCAAAAATACTAGATTTTGAGCGTGCTGCACAAATCAGAGATCAGTTAAAGAAATTGCGAGAAATGAAATAAATATAAATTTTACTGTTGTATTCTCTCTGCAATATCATCAATTATGTCATTCATTTTATAATTTTCGTCGTATGCCCCGTAACCTTCTTTTATATGTTCAAATGCAACAGCAGCAAGATAACCGCTCAAAATCGATATATTTAAAACAAAAATTACGGAATAATATAAAACAAAAACAAAATGAGTGTAAGGCAAATTAAATTGAGCACATAACGCAATTACAGGTATAACAAGAATAGCATCCATTATCAATAACTGCGGAATAAAAAACAACAAACTGATTAATATATCAACACAAGATCCTGATATGGCTTTATAATTAAATGCCTGAAAAACATTCATGTGCTTTGCAAAACACAAATAAGATGTTAATACGATAGAACCCAACAAAGTCCATACAATTACATCAAAAATCAACTGAAAATGAGGAATTTGGACAGGAAGTTTTACAAAAGTTGTAAGCATCTTTCCTATTAAACCAAAAATCAATACTTGAGGTACAACAGCAATAACACATAATAAAATAGATTTAATTATTTCTATAGGATTAATCGTAAAAATTTCATTTTTATTTGTTCTGATATTGTTTATTGCTTTTGTAACCAAACCTAAAAAAACAATACCAAAAACAACAGCCCAAAAATAAAATACGTCCATTTCACCTTTTAAAAAAAGATGAGCACAATAACAAACCGGTAAAGAATATAATCCTATTTTTAAAAACGCAAGATTACCTCCCACAGATTCATTTACATAAGATAAAATTGAAGCCATAAAAGCACTCCTATCCTTGTATTAAACGTTTTAACTCGTTAGGTTTTGAAGTTTTAGACATAGCATCTTCCAAAGAAATCAAACGCTTTTTATATAATTCTGCAAGAGCTGATTCCAGCGTTTGCATACCAACAGCAGAGCTTGTTTGAATAGTAGAATAAATTTGAGCAGCCTTTGCTTCTCTGATAAGGTTTGAAACAGCAGGAGTAACAACAAGAATTTCCTGCGCCATAATACGCCCTTTTTGAGAACCGTCAGGTTGACGCTTTGGTAAAAGTGTTTGAGCAAATACAGCTATCAAAGAGTTAGCAAGCTGAATACGAATTTGTTGCTGCTGACCTTCAGGGAATACGTCAATTATACGGTCGATTGTTTGAGAAGCCGAAGACGTGTGAAGTGTACCAAATACCAAGTGACCGGTTTCTGCCGCGGTTAGAGCCAAGGCAATTGTTTCATGGTCACGCATTTCACCTACGAGAATAATATCAGGGTCTTCACGAAGTGCAGACTTTAAAGCATTTGCAAAAGATCTTGTATCTAAACCCAATTCTCTTTGGTTAATTACACTTAATTTTGACGTATGCACAAATTCGACAGGGTCTTCAATTGTCAAAATATGTTCTGCCCTTGTACGATTAATATAATCAATCATCGCAGCAAGAGTAGTAGATTTACCTGAACCAGTAGGGCCTGTAACCAAAACCAAACCTCTCGGACGTTCTGCCATTTTTGTAACAATCGGAGGCATTCCTAAATCCTCAAGACGAGGAGCATTTGCAGAGATCGTTCTAAATGCGGCAGCATAGCAGCCCTTATCTTTATAGAAGTTTACACGGTAACGCCCTACGCCTTCTATACCATAAGAAAAATCCAATTCCCAATCCTGTTCAAGGCGTCTGCGCTGATCGTTTGATAACATCGGAAATAACAGTGCTTCTATACTTTCAGGATTTAACTTTTCATAATTCGTCTTTACAAGTTCACCATCAATACGCATAATAGGCGGCAAACCGTTGGAAATATGTAAATCCGAACCGTTTTTTTCTACCAATTCTTTCAATAAATCTTCAATAATAATATCCATAACAAAATCTATCCTTATTCATTAAAATTCATAATAGCTTCTGCATCTTTTGAAGCCATTTCTATCATCAAATATGTCATATAAGCGCCCAATGCAACGGCTTTTGGGTCTAGCTCAGTTTTATTTGCTGCTTCTATAATCGCAGTATTAATTTCGGGATTTTCGTCCTTTATATAGTGAATCATGCGCTTGCGCCACGCAGGCATATCTTCAAAAATTTCATTAAATGCCGTATTTGCAATTTCTTCCGAGATCACAGGTAACATACAACCAATCCTTAATTATTATACCTAACCTCTGTATAATACCATAATTCTCATATAATGTCCATATTTCGAGAAAAATCATATATTTGGAGTATAATAAAATTATGAAATTAAAAAATCTTATTCTCAGAGATTATAGAAATTGCGAGGATATAAAACTTAATTTTAATAAATCTAAAATATTGATAATTGGGAAAAATGCTCAAGGTAAAACAAACATACTTGAAAGTATATATTTTCTCTCTACCTTAAAAAGCCCCAGAACATCCGAAATAAAAGATCTAATCAAATTTGACAGCGATTACTTTTATTTAGAATCAGAACTGATAAAATCTGATACGGATATCGGTCTTTCTTTTTCTTACAACCAAGAAAAAAAACGAGAAATTAAAGTAAATGGAGTTAAATCAACAGTTAAAGATTTTAAATCTGTTTTAAAAACAGTTTTATTCTCAACATCAGATCTTTTATTATTACGGGGTGCTCCGCTTGACAGACGAAATTGGCTTGATAACGCCATCTCACAAATTTATCCGGCCTATGATGAACGTCTTTCAAAATACGAAAAAATCAGAATACAAAAAAACAACTTCCTAAAAGAATGCGCGAAAACAGGTTCTTTTAATGAAAATTTAATGGATGTTTTTAATGAACAAATCTCTATAACAGGAAGCAACATTATTTATATAAGAAAAAAATATTTACATGAAATAGAAAAAATATCAGCAGCAAAACACCGAACAATCAGCGAAACAGAAAAATTAACAATACATTATGATTGTTCCTTCCTTGAAAATAACTCCAACATAGAAGATATTGAAACAATACAAGAAAAATTTAAATCATCACTTGAAGAACGAAAAACGGAAGAATTGCGCAGATGCCAATCTTGCGTAGGACCTCATCGGGATGACATAATTTTTTATATAAATAATCAAGAAGCTACAAAATTTGCTTCTCAAGGGCAACAAAGAACCATAGTTTTAGCTCTCAAGCTGTCTGAATTAGATATGATTACCGAAAAAACAGGAGAAGAACCTATATTATTATTAGACGACGTTTTAGCTGAACTCGATGATATAAGACAGAATTATCTTTTAAAATCAATAAATGCAAATACTCAGACAATAATAACTTCTGTTGATACCATACTTTTTGAAGATGAATTTTTAGAAGACGTACAAATTTATAAAATTGAAAACGGCAATATTGTTTCATAAAAAAGAGGGCTGCAATTAACAACCCTCTTTTTATATGTCTTATCCTATTTATGCAGGCTGATTATCTTCAATTGCCATTCTTCTTGGAGCATTAGCCTTTTCTGTCCAAAAATCAACAAGCATTGAGCAGAAGAAAATACTTGAATATGTACCAACAAGCACCCCTAACATCATTGCCAAAACAAAATCTCTTGTTGTTACACCGCCGAAGAAATACAACGAAGCCAAAACAAGCACTGTAGTGAATGATGTATTTATACTTCTAGCCATTACCTGTTCAACAGAAGCATCAACAATCTCACCGTAAGTCATCTTTCTGCCGTAATAACGCATATTTTCTCTTATACGGTCGTAAGTTACAATCGTATCGTTTACGGAATAACCGATTACTGTCAATATAGCTGTAAGGAATAATCCGTCAACTTCTACATTATATAAAAGTCCTAGTATTGAAAATACACCAACTACAAAGCAAACATCATGTAATAAACCTAAAATAGCAGAGATTGCATACTTCAATTCAAAAGTAAATGAAATATAAATTATCATTCCGATAACTGCAACAAGAAGAGCAATAAATGACATTTTAAATAATTCATTACTCAATGTCGGACCAACAGATGACGCTTGAATTAAATTAGCATCTTTATAATCTTTTTGAATTATATCTGTAATTTGCTTAGCTGTTTCTGAACCTTCATCAATAAATTTTGTTCTGACAGAAACAATTGAATTAATATTTCCGTTTTGTTCAGTTGGTTCAACATTTAGTACTTGCAAATAAGTATTTGTAATACCTGCGTCTGACAATTCATCACGAGTTGAAGCAATTTGAGAGCTTTCAACTTTATCAACCGTACCATATTGTAAAATTGTACCACCGGTATAATCAATACCAACTTTTACAGGTGTATGGGTCGGATAATTAATCATAGAATATATCATTGCGCAAATGCCCGGCAACAAAAGACAAGCAGACAAACACATCCACAATACTCTGTACTTTACAACATGCACTCCATTTTTCTTAAAATCAAACATATTATTTTACCTCTTACTTTCTTAGTCTAAAACACCAAAACGTGCTTTTTCACGTTTAGTTTCCGTAACTTCAAAACCCTTTCCGATATCGTCTTTTTTAAGACCGAATAACGCAGGATATTTCAATTCTCCTGTACCGAAAATTAAATGCATGAAGTTTTTAGTAACAGTAGTTGCGGTGAACATCGACACAAGAACACCGAGAGCAAGAGTTAAAGCAAAACCTTTAACAACACTTGTACCCAAGAAGTACAAAATCACACAAGTAAGAATTGTAGTCATATTTGAATCAAAAATACTTGACCATGCTCTGTCAAAACCTGAATTAATCGCCGTAAACAAATTCCTGCCGGCTTTCAATTCTTCTTTTGTTCTTTCAAAAATCAAAATATTAGCATCAACTGCCATACCTATACTCAAAATAAAACCTGCAATACCCGCAAGAGTTAATGTTACAGGAATTGTCTTGAATAATGCAAACAATATCAAACCATATATCATTAAAGCTATATCAGCAATAACACCCGGTAACCTGTAATAGAAAATCATAAATACCATTACAAGAACAACACCAAGGATACCTGCAAATTTTGATTTTTCAATACTATCAGCACCCAAAGTAGGTCCAACGGTATTTTCTTGTATGATTTCTGACGGAACAGGTAAAGCACCAGCATTTAATAAGTTAACCATTTTTTCAGCTTCTTCATAAGCAAATCCGCTGTTTCCGCCGGAAATTTCAGCTCTGCCGCCATATATAGCTTCTCTGATAACAGGAGCAGAAATTTCTTCTCCGTCAAAGAATATCGCCATCTGTTCGCCAACCAGCTTAGAAGTTAATTCGGCAAACTTATTAGCACCTTTTGCATTAAATTCTAACGAAACCGTCCACTGACCGGTTTGATCAGAACCGATTGTAGCAGATTTCAGATCTTCACCGGTTAATCCGGTCGGAGTCCAAATAATATTACCTGTTTTATCTCGTTTTGGCTGCTTATTAGAATCAAATTCAGGTTGTTTAAATTCTAATTGCGCAGTTTTACCCAAAAACGCTTCTGCTTCTTTTAAATCCGTAACGTTTGGTATTTCAACAAGCAATCTTTTGTCACCCACTTGAGCAACACTTGTTTCAGATACACCGAGTTTGTTTACACGGCTTTCAATAGCAAATTGTAAACGACTCATAACTTCCGGAGTAATTTTTGTCACGGTATCTGTCGTTCTTGCTTCAAGCATAATACGAGAACCGCCAACAAGATCCAAACCCAGTTTTGTAGGTTTTTTGTACACGATAAATAACGATGTTATCGCTATCGCTACAATCACCCAAAACATGATAATTTTGTTTTTCAATTTTTCATCCTCTTATATTTGTACTAACTATTATTATTAAACTTTTAATCAAATTAACAATTATTCTTCTTTATTTAATTCATTATTAACTTGATCTATCACCTTGAACAATTGTATTTTTTCATCTTCTGACAATTGAACAAGAGGTTTTCTTACATGCGCTTCAATCATACCTTTATATGCCAACGCTGCCTTTACAGGAATAGGATTTGGCGCCATAAATAAATTTTTAAATACAGGATATAAAGTTTTGTGCATATTTCTTGCGGCCAAAACATCACCTGCTTTAAAGTTTTTAATCATAGACTTAATTTCTGCACCGAAAAGATGAGAAGCTACAGAGATTACGCCGGTTGCACCAAGTGATAACATCGGTAATGTCAAACTGTCATCTCCCGAATATATTGCAAAATCATCAGGACAAAGAGCTTTCATTTCACTAACTTTATCCATATCTCCATAACTTTGTTTTATACCCACAATATTTTCACACGTTGATGCTAAATATGCCACAGTCTTTGGTTCCATAACAATTCCTGTTCTGGAAGGTATATTATACAATATAACCGGTAAAACCGTTGACTTTGCAATCGAGGTAAAATGCTCAATCAAACCTCTTTGATTTGGTTTGTTGTAATATGGAACAACTGACAAAATAGCGTCAGCCTCTTCTTTTTGAGCATTTTTAGAAAAGTCTATTGCCGTTAAAGTACAATTTGAACCTGCACTTAAAATAATTTTAGCTTTATTTGCAGCAGCTCTTTTAACCGTACTAACAAGTTCTCTTTCCTCCTCATTTGTTAATGTAGGAGATTCTCCGGTGGTACCTGCAACAAGAATGGCGTCAGATCCGTTTTCTATCAAATGCTTTGTAAGGCTTTCAACTTTGTCATAATCTATTGCACCCGAAGAATTCATCGGGGTGACCATCGCTGTAATAACCTCTCCACAATCATATCTAAGTGTCATAAATATATCCTCTATCCCTTGTCTCTTTATAAACTAAGTTAATTATATTACAAAAGACATAACATGGTTCAATTTATTAAGATAAATTTAATAATTGAAAAATTTTCCACATTATTTATTTTGTGCTAAACTCTTAAGTATGAATTGGAGTAATCTTTCAAAAAAACAGAGATTATATGTATTGTTTGCAGTAGGGATTTTTGCGGTACTGGCATGGGCTTTCATTACAGCCGGAGTAATTACACATGATTTTAAAAAACAAATGGCATCTACCAACGCCGACCAGCAGCAAGCTTTTGTAAACGGAATAATTCTTACCGAAACCAAAAATGAAGAAAAGTATTGGGAAATATATGGCGATACAGGAGAATGGGACAGTTCAAACGGACAAGCTCAATTGAACAATGTAATAGCGAATTTTTACAAAGACAATGAAGTTTCAATGAGTTTAACATCTTCTAAAGGGACTTACAGCTCTGAAAAACGTGATATTATTTTATATGACGACACTTTCATTGCCTTAAAAGACGGTATTACATTAAAAGCAGACAGACTTCACTGGATAAATTCACAGACACCTATCGTAGCGGAAGGTCATATAAAAATACAAAAAGGGGATCAATTATTATCAACGGCTGACAAAATCGTTATCAGCCCTGATTACAGCAAATTTACAATAAGCGGAAACACCGTATCTAAAGTTTATGAGGATAAGAAATAGTATGAAAAAATTACTTACAACAATAGCTGCAATATTATTAATCGCAGGGATTAGCACACAAGCATCCGACATGATTATCGAATCAAAAAACCAAACATATAACGAAACTGACAGCAAAATCAAATTTAATGGGGACGTCAAAGTTACAATTGACGATATGAAGGTTATAGGTGACAGTGCCGATGTTAATGTTACCGAAGATCAAAAACTTGACACCGCAACGTTTTATGACAAACCTTACGCATTTGAAATTAAAAAGAATAAAAAAAGAGAAGTAAAAGCCAATATTTTAAAAGTTTCGCTTATAACAAAAATAATACATGCAGAAGGAGATACCCAGTCCATAGTTTTTGAAGGAAAAACTCCCGTTGTTGTTATAAATTCAAATATTCAGGAATATGATACAAAAACAGGTATTATGACTGCAACCGGTGCGGTTACAATGCTTTATAAAGAGCTTGAAACTTTTTCAAATTCAGCAGAAATTACAACCGATAAAAATACAGGAGATCTAAAAAAACTTGTTCTTACCGGTAATGCGCATGTTAAACAAGAAAAGAATGAATCCTTTGCGGATAAGTTTGTTTATGATGCCACAACCGGAAACATAAAAGCTTACGGAAGAACAACAACCAACGCTATTATGGACGACGGCTCAAAACTTGTTTTAAAATCCGCATATCAGGAATATAATCAAAATACATCGATATTTAACGCAAGCGGGAATGTAAGAATTTGGTATCAAGATTACTACGCAGAAGGTCCAAAAGTGACTTTATATCCGAACAAAAAGACTAAAAAACCTAATGAAGCTTATTTCACAGGACGTTCAAGCATTACTCAGGGCGTAAGAACAATTTTTGCAGACAGAATTAAAATGGTTATGAAACCAAAAAGTTTTGATGCTCAAGGTAATACCAGAACAGTTATCAAAAATGTAGGTTCAAATTCTGAAGATGTTTCATTAGGACTTTAAGGAAAAATCATGGAAGATAAAATTAAACAAGCTTTAGAATGTTTTAAAAATAAAGATTATGACGGCGCAATAAATTTATTTACGGTTATATTGGAAAACGAACCGTCAAATGCTGAAATTTATAACAATTTGGGTTTATGCTATGCAAATATTGCAAATGATGACAAGGCAGAAAAAAATTATTTAAAATGTATTGAGCTCAACCCTCGTATAGCTCAATGTTACATAAATCTTGTAGACATTTATTATAAACAAAAACGATTTGGCGAAGGAATTAACATTTTATCCTACGCTATTGAAATGTTGCCGGAGGATTTATTATTCCGACATTATTTAGCAAGATTTTTTATGGAAGACGCAAAGCTTGATCTTGCGATTGACGAATTAGAATTTATCTTAAACAAACAACCTGAAAATTACGATGCATATTATGATTTGGGCAGAGTTCATTTTGAACTTGGAAATTATGAAGCAGCGATTGAGAATTTTGAAAATATCTTAGAATACAAAGATGAAAATGAATGGGTTTATTATTACCTTGGAGAAGCTTATCAAGCAAACGATGAAATCGATAAAGCATTATCAAACTTTTTAAAAGCAATTGCTCGCAATAACAGAATGGCTATTGCTTACAAAAAAGCAGGAATTTTATACTTGGCAAGACGCGATTTCGACGATGCTATAGAGTATTTTGAAGACTACATAAACTTTGATATTCCTCAAGAAGAAAAAGACAATATAAAATCTTTAATTGAAAGAATAAAAAAACAAAAAGAAAATGAATAAAAAATATTGGATAGCGTTTTCATCAATAGAACAAATAGACAGCCTTTTTATCAAAAGGCTCTATGAGCATTACAAAGATATAGAAAAAGCTTATAATGCTACGGCTAAAGAACTCGAACAAATTGAAGGACTAAGCGCAGCACATGCCCGCAATTTTATAAAACATCGTGACAACGTTGATGTTGATAAAGTATATGCTGAAGTTGAAACAAAAGGAATAAACTTTTTAACGTTGGAAGATGAAAAATATCCTCAGATGCTTAAAAATATCTACAATCCGCCGGCTGTTTTATATTACAAAGGTAAGTTATTTGAATGTAATCTTAATAAAACACTTGCTGTTGTAGGTTCAAGAAAGGCAAGCACAAATGCGCGTAATAATTTGCGCAAAATTATTGCGGATTTCAAAAACACCGATATTTGTATAGTTTCAGGACTGGCTTCGGGAATAGATACTGTTGCCCATACCTCAGCCATAGAAAATAATATTAAAACAATCGGAGTAATAGCAAGCGGTTTTGATTTTATTTATCCGACACAGAATAAAGCACTTTATGAAAATATAATAAACGGCTATGGCGCGATTGTTAGCGAATACTATCCGACTTTTGAACCGTTAAAATTCCGTTTCCCTCAGCGAAACCGCATTGTATCAGGCTTGTCTTACGGCACGTTAGTAGCTGAAGCCTCATTAAGAAGCGGAGCTTTAATAACCGCGAATTTGACTCTTGAACAAAATCGGGAACTAATGTGTATGCCGGGAGAGATTTCAAATCCTAATACCGAAGGGATTTATAAACTAATAAAAACAGGTGCAACAATCGTAACAGAAGGGGCAGACATTTTAAACGCTATGCGCTGGGAAATAAAAAAAGAACAAGAAAGAATACAACTTACTCTCCCAACTCTTACACCTGATGAAGAAAAAATTTATGAGCATATAAAAGTTGAAGAAAAAGGAGTTGACGAACTTATTTCCTTAACAGGATTAAAACTCGACAATTTATTGATTAACTTGACAACAATGGAGTTAAAGGGAATAATAAAAAAATGTAACGGCGACAGATATAAAGCGTTGTAAAAAAATATTGGGCGGAAGGCAGATTATGGCAGTAGACAAAGAACTTTATGAACGATACAAAAAATTAAAAGCGGAAGGAAAGAATATTACTCTTGCAGAGTTAAAAGAACAATTAGAAAACGAACGTTCTTCTCAAACTCACACGACGCAATATTCATACAATAATATTTCGCAACAGTCTGCACAACAGCCGATACAACCAACGATTCAATCAACGGTTCAACCAGCCGCTATTCAAACCAATATAACTGAAACACAAATTCAACAACCGAATGAAATAAAGAAATTTGCACTTATCGGCTATCCTTTAGGACATTCACTTTCTGAATACATCCACAAAGCAGGATTTAAAAGCCTTGGTATAAACGCAAAATATGATATTATTGAAACTCGACCGGATCAACTTGTTGACAGAATTAAATATCTTAAAACAAATGGTTATGGCGGATTTAACGTAACAATTCCGCTGAAACTCCCTGTAACAATGTTTTTGGATGAAATTGATATTTCAGCAGACGTTGCACACGCAGTTAATACCGTAAAAATTGACCCGCTGACAAAAAGTTTAAGAGGCTATAATACTGATGCTGCGGGATTTTTAAATGCAATCCCTAACGATGTAAGTTTATGTGCTAAAACTGCAGGGATTCTCGGAACAGGCGGAGCAGCACGCGCAGCAATTACAGCATTAGCACAAAACCAAGTTAAAGAATTCAAAATATACACAAGAAATGTTGCAAACAGTATTGAATTTCTTGAATATTTGCGCAAAACATTCCCTACAATTGAATTTAATGCATACCAAATAGACAGAATACGCGATTTGTCTGATATTAATATTTTAGTAAACGCTACTCCTATCGGAATGAGCGGTTCTGCTGTCGGCTACAGCCCTGTAGAAGAAACAGAATTGACAACTTTACCGGAAGGTGCAATTGTTTATGACGTTATTTATAACCCTAAAAAAACCTTGCTTTTAAAACTTGCGCACAAACATAATTATAGAACTATTAACGGTGTTGATATGTTTATTCACCAAGCAGTCGAAGCCGAAAGAATATGGACAGGCCATATTCCTGATTTTAAAGATATGAAAATCGCAGCCTTGGAAGAACTGTAAAAATAATATTACTTCGCAGAAAATATTTAATTTCTTATACCTTTATAAACTTTCCACTCATTTGTTATATCTCGTTTAAGATAATCCATATTTCCTTTTGCCAGCACCCAGGCTGTACAGCTGGCTCCATTTGTCTTACTAGTATTACTAAATTTGCACTGCAATCTTCAACTTTTTTTAAGTGGGGTTTTATGTATTCATATAATTTTAAGGAGCCCTCTTTTGTATCTGTTGACCCAATATCCCAGCCTTCAGGAGAATCATTTTCTGCTATGGCAAGCTTATAAGCTTGAGAAAAAATTGTATAAGTCTCTTGTAACTGATGAATTAATACTTTTTCATGAATATTTTTAATTAAATCCGGAATAGTAAGCGCGGCAATAACACCAATTACACCTAATATTATCAACATCTCTACGATAGTAAAAGCTTTTTTCATTTTCATATCATTCTCCTTTATTGTTGTTATAGTTAAATAGTCAAGATTAAAGTTAAATCCTAATATATAATTGAATAATGGATACAAAGCATCAGATAAAACATTTACTTGTTATGAACGACATGACCATGACAGAACTTTGCAAAAAGATGTCTGAGCGCATAGGAAAACCTTACTCAATATATAATATTTCCGGCAAACTTAATCGTGACACTATTAAATATAGCGAAATCAAATTATTATATGATATTTTGGGATACGAACTGATATTGCGAAAAAAAAACTTATAAAATGTCCAACGGGTCAACATCAACTGTCATTCGAATATCTTTCGGTGCGTTAATTTTTGACAAAAAACTCGAAACAAACTGATGTCCTTTATCTTCAAGCTTATTTTTTATAATAATTTGAAACCGCCACAAGCTGTTTATTCTTTCTATAACACAAGCTGTTGGACCTAAAACTTCCAATCTTTCGCCAAATCCAAACTTTTCTATCATAGTACAAAGCCTTAACGCAACTTCTTGAGCCGATTTTTCAGCACGATATTTATTCATTGAACTCATAATTATTCTAATAATTTGGCTGAACGGAGGATAATCAAATTCTTCACGTGAAATAATTTCCGTTTTATAAAAATCAGAAAAATTCTGAGATTTTGCACTTTCTAAAGCATAATATTCGGGATTATAAGTTTGAAAAAATACTTTCCCTTGAAATTCTCCGCGCCCTGCACGTCCTGCAACTTGAGTCAGAAGTTGAAATCCCCTTTCTGACGCACGATAGTCAGGAAGATTAAAGCTTGCGTCTGCTGAAATTACGCCAACTAAAGTAACATTTGGATTATCCAATCCTTTTGCAATCATTTGCGTTCCGACAAGAATATCAATTTCACCATTTTGGAATTTTTCTAAAAGCCTTATATGTTCCCCTTTTCTTGTCAAAACATCACTATCAATTCTTGCGATATTATACCCTTGGAACAATTCCTCCACATATTCTTCAATTTTTTGAGTTCCAGTACCGGAAGTTTTTAAGGCTTCACACCCGCAATTTGGACAAACATCTGGAAAGTATTGAGTGTGATTGCAATAATGGCATTTAAGCATATTATCTTTTGAATGCCATATCATTGGAATTGCACAATTTGGGCACTCTATAACATGCCCGCAGCCTTGACATTGAGTATAAGTAGAATACCCGCGGCGATTTATAAGTAAAATCACCTGTTTTTTATTTTCTAAAGCTTCTTTAATAGCAAGCTGTAAGGGCTTTGAGATTAAATGTTTATATGCAGCCTGTCCGTATTCCTGCATATTAATAACCGTAACAGGTGCAACTTTTGCATTATTATAGCGTTTTAGCATTTCAAAAAGATTGTCGGAATTTTTAGCATAATAATAACTGGAAATATCAGGAGTCGCAGAACCGGATATTAGCGGACAATTATTAAATTCAGATAATTTTTTTGCAACAAGTCTGGCATCATATCTTGGCGCAGGAGTTGTTTGTTTATAAGCACCTTCATGCTCTTCATCAATAATAATTAAACCAATATTGCTAAGAGGTGCAAAAACAGCAGATCTTGCGCCTGCAAGAATTTTTATCTCATTTTTATACAATTTTTGCCAAACATCATAACGTTCCCCTTCTGAAATACTGCTATGCCAAATTGCAACGTCTTTTGTCCCAAATTTACGCGCTAAACGTTTTGTCAATTGTGATGCCAACGCAATTTCAGGAACCAAAAACAATACATTTTTACCTGATTTAATCGTGTCATCAATAAGCTTAAAATACACTTCCGTTTTGCCGCTCGCCGTAACTCCGTGTATTAATATTTTCGCAGACGAATCTTTTTTTATACGCGCACAAATACCTTCATAAACCTCTTTCTGTAAAGGAGAAAGCTCGTTTAAATTTTCTTTTTTGTCAATATTCAAAATATCAAGAGGATTTCGATAAACTTCTTCTTGCGTAATACGAACACACCCTAAAGCTTCAAGCTTTTTTATAGTCGCTCGAGTTGTTTTCGCAAACTTTTCAAAAGATATAAGATTCATCTTGCCTTTATCTTTCAAAAGTTCAAGAATTTGTAACTGTCTTTTTGTTGCTCCAAAATCCCTTACATACTCTATAGATAATTCTGTTTTAAGTGATTTTTCAATAAGCTTTAAAGGAATTGCAGCATTCAAAACCGTAACCAAATCGGTACAATAGTAATTTGCAACCCATTCAAGCAATTTTAAATAATCAACCGAAAAAAGCGGTTTTTCATCAATTATTTTTGTAATAGGTTTAGCCTTAATTTCTTCCGGCAAATAATCACTAAAACCTACGCAAAAAGCATTTATCATTCCCTGACGTCCAAACGGAACAAGCAAAGCTTGACCGATTTTAATTTTACTTTGCATATAATCGGGAATAATATAGCTAAAAGTTTTTACGCCCAAAGCCTTTATATTAACCAAACAAAGAGCATACTTGTGATACTGAATTTCAGGCAAATCGAAAGATTCATGCTTTTTAAGCGTCAATTTTTTTTCAAATAATTTATTCTGCACAAAATCTTCCATAAACTACCTAAAATAAATATTTCCCCCACTACTCAGCCATAAGCTCTTGTTTTGCTGCATCAATAGCTTCTGTTAAAATATCTAATTGATCAGGTGTGAATGTAACGCCTTTTTTAGTAGGAATCCAAGTTGTACCACCGTCATTAGTAAAAAATATTCTCATATTAAGATAACTTGTACCTTTATATTCGCTTAAAGAAATTTGTAATTGTTCAGTATCTGAACGCTCTATTGTTGCTAAAATTTTTGCATCTGCCATTTTAATTAACTCCCTTTCTTATCTACTCATTATTTTCTTTTTTATAATTACATTTTGTATTGGAACAAGAGACTACTTCTCCGTTTTTCAAAATCTTTTTAACAAGTAATTCACCACATTGCGGACATTTTTCTCCTGTCGGCTCATTCCAAAGAACAAAATTACAATCAGGATATTTATCACATCCGTAAAATATCGTGCCACGCTTTGATTTGCGCTCAACAATTGTACCTTTACCGCATTTTGGACAAGTTACACCTGTTGATTTTCTGTATGGCTTTCTGTTTCCGCAATCAGGAGAAGTACATTCAAGATATTTGCCGTAAGGTCCTGTTTTAAAAATCATATCAGAACCGCATTTTTCGCATTTTTCTTCGCATATTTCCTGAGGTTTATCTTCTTCATCATCTAACGAATTTTCCATCTCCTGTAAAACATTTAAAGACATCGCCGTCTTACATTCCGGATAACCTGAACATCCCAAAAATTGAGAACCTGTTTTGCTGTTGCGCAAAACCATCGGCTTTCCGCAATTAGGACACTTAACACCCGTTGAAATAGTTACACGCTGAGCTGTTTTCATAACCGCATTTACTTCATTCATAAAAGGGGTATAAAAATCTTCTAAAACTTTAAGCCACGCAACCTTTTTATCAGCAATTTCATCAAGTTTTGCTTCCATGCCGGCAGTAAACTTATAATCCATAATATCAGAAAATTCGCTCACTAATTGCTTGGAAACCGTCCTGCCTAAAAGTGTCGGATAAAGAGCTTTGTTTTTCTTTTCAACATATTTTCTTGTTTGAATAACTGTAATAATTGTCGCATAAGTTGACGGACGCCCTATTCCATACTCTTCTAAAGCTTTTACCAAAGAAGCTTCGTTATATCTTGGAGGCGGCTGAGTAAAATGTTGTTTAGGTTCTACCTTACGACAAATAACTTTATCCCCCTTATCAAGATCAGGTATTTTAGCATCAGCCTCTTTGGAATCTTCTTCTTCATCGTCATTATAAAGAGTTAAAAATCCGTCAAATATAATCTTACTCGTGCCCGCTTTTAAAGTATAATCACCGGAAATAATCTCTACAGATTTATTCGCAATTTCAGCAGGCGACATCTGGGAAGACATGAATTTTTCCCAAATTAATTTATATAATTTGTATTGATCATTATCAAGATATTTTTTAATACTGTCAGGAGTTCTCTCAGGGTAAGCAGGACGGATAGCTTCGTGAGCATCCTGAACATTTTGTTTGCCCTTAGCGTATATATTAGGCTCCTTCGGATAATATTTTTCACCATAATTTTGCAAAATATAATCATGTGCCATACTTTGCGCATCATCTGAAACTCTGACAGAGTCAGTTCTCATATATGTAATCAAACCGACAGGATTACCGTCTATTTCAACACCTTCATACAATTTTTGAGCAACCTGCATAGTTTTTGAAACCCCAAAACCTAGTTTTGAGCTTGCTGCTCTCTGCATTGTAGAAGTTATAAAAGGTGCCGTCGGTTTACGCTTTATAGTCTTTTTATTAACTTTAGAAACTTCAAATTCATTTGACGGATCAACAAGATAATCTACAATTTTTTGAGCTTCTTGCTGATTTTTTACATTTTTTTCAACAGATTTTCCCTTAATTTTTGAAAGTTCAGCCTCAAAAAGTTTTCCGTCTTTATCAAGATTTGCGTGAATTGACCAATATTCTTGCGGAATAAATTTTTCAATTTCTTCTTCCCGCTCGCAAATCATTCTTAAAGCTACGGATTGCACGCGGCCGGCAGACAGTTTTCTATTACCCATTTCTTTCCATAAAACAGGACTAAGTTTATAACCTACAAGCTTATCCAAAATTTGCCTTGTTTGTTGGGCTTTAACCATATCCATATCAATCGAACGAGGATTTTCAACAGAATGTTTTACGGCTTTTGGGGTAATTTCATTAAAAACTATACGCAAAATTTTTTCATCCGGAACTTTCAAGATTTGGCGCACATGCCAAGCTATAGCCTCACCTTCACGGTCAGGGTCGGAAGCAAGATAAATTTTATCAGCTTTTTTAGCCAAATCATTAAGTTTACGAACAACCTGTTGCTTACCCGGAATTATCTCAAATTTTGGTTCAAAATTATTCTTTACATCAAAACCTAAATTTTCTGTTGCAGCATCCTTTGTCGGTAAATTGCGCACATGACCGTAGCTTGCTTCTATTTGGAAGCCGTCACCAAGAATTTTTTTGATTGTTTTTGATTTTGCCGGTGATTCGACTATAACCAGCGCTTTTTCTTTAGCGGTCATTTTTATCCTTCGTTTTCAGGGCTATCAAGCAAACTTGTTTGCTGCGTTTGCTCTTCTGAAACCTCATCTGAGGATTTAGCAGATTTAATTGTTATATCATCTTCATCAGGATTAATAATCTTATTAACAGATACAACAGAATCATTATCATTTAAATTCTGTGCTCTTACACCTGTTGCAGGACGTCCCTGTTGTGAAATAGAACCGGCGTTGATTCTTGTAACAACTCCATTTGCCGTGACAAGCATAATATCATCAGAATCACGAACTATTGTCAATGCTACAAGACGAGAACTTGATGTTTTAAATTTCGTAGCAATTAAACCTAATCCACCCCTGTTTTGGCTTCTAAATTCAGACAATTTTGTACGTTTACCGAAACCGTCAGAAGTTACAACAAGTAAATCCGCATCGTAATCTCTAGGAACAATATCACAACCTACAATTTCGTCGCCCGAACGTAATTTCATTGAAATTACACCTTTTGCTCCACGACCTAAAGGTCTTAAATCTTGAATAGGGAATCTTATAGCCATACCGCAAGATGTACCTATAATTATTTCATCCTGAGCAGTTGCAAGTTTTACCCAATTCAAACTGTCACCTTCATCTAGACCAATAGCAATAATACCGTTACGTCTGATATTAGAGAAATTATCAAGTTCAATACGTTTGATATTACCTTTTTTAGTCAACATAATTAAATTCAAATCATGAGAGAAGTTACTTACAGGCACAACTGCCGTAATTTTCTCATCCTGATCTATCGGAAGAACGTTAATTACAGGCAAGCCTTTTGATTGTCTGCTTCCTTCTGGGAAATCATACACATTCAAGCTGTAAACTGTACCTTTAGAAGAGAAGAATAACACTTTATCATGCATCATTGCAGTAAAGAAATGTTGAATATCATCATCTTCTTTTGTTTTTATACCGGATTTTCCGCGAGTTGCGCGATTTTGACGTTCAAAAGTATCAAGAGAAATACGTTTTAAATATCCTTGATGTGTAATAAATACTGCCATTGGAGTATTTGGAGTCAAATCTTCAATAGTAACCTCTCCTTTTTCCGGAACTATTTGAGTTTTTCTTTCATCTCCGTATTTTTCTTTATCTTCCAAAAGTTCTGTTTTAATAATATCCAAAATCTTTTGACGACTTGCCAAAATTGATTCGTATTCTTCAATTTTCTTTAACAATTCGTCGTATTCGGCTTTAACTTTATCCTGTTCCAAACCTGTCAAACGACGTAATTGCATTTCGAGAATGGCATTTGCCTGATCCGCATCAAGTCCGAAACGACTCATTAAACCTTCACGAGCATCATCTGTTGTTTTTGATTTCTTAATAAGCTCAATTACTTCATCAATTGAACCCAAAGCAATAATCAAACCGGCTAAGATGTGAGCACGAATTTTAGCTTTTTTCAAATAGAAAATAGTTCTTCTTGTTACAATTTCAATTCTGTGTTCAACAAATTCGTTAAGAACTTCATATAAATTTAATAATCTTGGCTGCTGACCGCATAATGCGACCATATTTACACCAAAAGTTGTTTCAAGTTGCGTAAATTTATAAAGATTATTTCTTACAACATCAGGTTTCGCATCACGTTTGAGCTCAATTACAATTCTCATACCGTCACGGTCAGATTCATCGCGAATGTCAGAAATACCGTTGATTTTTTGATCTTTAACAAGATCTGCTATTTTTTCAATCAACATAGCCTTGTTTACCTGATAAGGAATTTCAGTTACAACAATAGCTGTTCTTGATTGACGCCCCGCGCCTCCGGAGATTTCTTCAAATCCGGAAACAGCTGACATAGTAATAGAGCCTCGACCTGTTTCATAAGCCTGCTTAATATCATTCAAACCTACAATAGTGGCGGCTGTAGGGAAATCAGGCCCTTTTATATATTCCATTAATTCAGGAACGGTAATTTGCGGATTATCAATCAACGCAATAGTACCGTCTACAATTTCACATAAATTATGAGGAGGAATATTTGTTGCCATACCTACCGCAATACCCGAAACGCCATTTAACAAAAGCATTGGAAGTCTAACAGGTAATACAGAAGGTTCTTGTAATGAACCGTCAAAGTTTGGCTGAAATTCTACTGTTTCGCAATCAATATCTGCGAGCATGGACTGAGTAATTTTGTGCATACGTGCTTCCGTATACCTCATTGCAGCTGCGCCATCTCCGTCAACTGAACCAAAATTTCCGTGTCCGTCTACCATCAAATAACGTGTCGAAAAATCCTGAGCCATACGAACAAGAGCTTCATAAACGGAACTATCACCATGCGGGTGATATTTACCAAGAACTTCCCCTACTATACGGGCACATTTTCTAAAAGGCTTATCAGGAGCCATGCCCAGTTCATTCATAGCGTATAAAATACGGCGGTGAACAGGTTTTAATCCGTCACGAACATCAGGTAATGCACGTCCTACAATTACACTCATCGCATAATCAATGTATGAGCGTTTCATTTCTTCTCTTATATTAACAGGAACAATCTTTCCGTCCCCAAACATATTTTGCTGAGTCAATCTTTATCCCTCCCAGTCTATACTCTCATATTAATAATATAACACAAACAAATGTTTTTTACCTAAGGGGTAAATATTTTTTAACATTAAAAACAGATTACAAGAATAATTCAACACCAATTGTTAATTTTTTGTTTATTTTTTCGGGAAGCATAAAAAACGATGTTATAACATGATTGTGAAGAAGATTAAATAAATAAAAAGGAGAATAAAATTATGGCAAAAACAATTGGTATTGACTTGGGAACAACAAATTCTGTAGTCGCAGTTATGGAAGGTGGAAAACCTACCGTTATCGCTAACGCAGAAGGATCTCGTACAACTCCTTCTATCGTTGGTTTTTCAAAAACAGGTGAAAGACTTGTTGGACAATTAGCAAAACGTCAGGCTATTGTTAACCCTGACAAAACTATTGCATCAATCAAACGTCACATGGGTGAAAATTACAAAGTAACTATTGACGGAAAAGATTATACTCCGCAAGAAATTTCATCAATGATTTTAAGAAAATTAGCAGATGATGCTTCTTCTTATTTAGGAGAAAAAGTAACGTCAGCAGTTATTACAGTTCCTGCATATTTTAACGATGCACAACGTCAAGCTACTAAAGACGCAGGTAAAATTGCAGGCTTAGACGTTTTACGTATCGTAAACGAACCAACTGCCGCAGCATTAGCATACGGTCTTGAAAAAGATAAATCAGAAAAAGTTTTAGTATTTGACTTAGGTGGTGGTACATTTGATGTTTCAATCCTTGAAATAGGTGACGGTGTTCACGAAGTATTGTCAACTTCAGGTGATACTCATTTAGGTGGAGACGACTTTGACCAAAAAGTTATGGATTGGATTTGCGAAGAATTCAAAAAACAAGAAGGTATTGATTTAACTTCTGACAAACAAGCAATGCAACGTGTTAAAGAAGCTGCGGAAAAAGCTAAATGCGAATTATCTTCAGTATTCGAAACAAATATTAATTTACCTTTCATTACAGCAGATGCTAACGGACCAAAACACTTAGACTTAAATTTAACAAGAGCTAAATTTGAAGAACTTTCTTACGATTTATTGGAAAGATGCAAAGCTCCTGTAGAAAAAGCTATTTCTGATGCAGGAATTTCTAAATCAGATATTAACGAAGTTGTATTAGTTGGTGGTTCATCAAGAATTCCGGCAGTTCAAAAACTTGTTAAAGATTATACCGGCAAAGAACCTAACCAATCAGTAAACCCTGACGAAGTTGTTGCAGTTGGTGCTGCTGTTCAAGCAGGTGTATTGGCCGGTGAAGTTAAAGACATCGTATTGTTAGACGTTACACCGTTAACATTAGGTATTGAAACATTGGGTGGAGTTATGACTCCGTTAGTTCCTAGAAACACTACAATCCCTGTTTCAAAATCTCAAGTATTCTCAACTGCTGAAAACAACCAAACAGCCGTTGATATTCAGGTTCTTCAAGGTGAAAGACCAATGGCAAGAGATAACAAATCATTAGGCATGTTCAGACTTGAAGGTATCGCACCTGCTATGCGCGGAATTCCTCAAATCGAAGTTACATTTGATATTGATGCAAACGGTATTGTTAATGTTTCAGCTAAAGATAAAGCTACAAACAAAGAACAAAAAATTACTATTACAAATTCTTCTAACCTTTCTGAACAAGACATTGACAGAATGGTTAAAGAAGCTGAAGCTAACGCAGCTGATGATAAAAAGAAAAAAGAAGAAGCTGAAATTAAAAACAATGCTTCAAGCTTAATCGGTTCTGCAGAAAGAGTTTTAAAAGATTTCGAAGGTAAAATTGATGCTTCTGACAAATCAAAACTTGAAGAACAAAAATCTGCTTTAGAAAATGCTATTAAAGAAAACAAATCAACTGATGAATTAAAAAAATTATCAGATGAACTACAACAAACAATGTTTGCAATTTCTCAAAAAGCTTATGAAGCAGTACAAAAAGAAGGAAATGCACAAAGTGCAAATTCTGAAAGCGCATCATCTAATACAGAAAATTCATCTTCAAACAACGATGATGACGTAATTGATGCAGAATATACAAAAGAATAAATTGTATTTAACAATAATAAACATGAAAGAGCAGCTTTATAAAAGCTGCTCTTTCATGTTTTACATAATATTTATTAAGGGTAAATAACTATTAGTTATATTATTAAATAAATGCTCCGCAGGGTCTTTCAGA
>CAYVSD010000011.1:0-40469 GCA_964453315.1 uncultured Muribaculaceae bacterium
GTTGATCCCGTAGGGCACTACAAAATCCACCCCTCACTTGAATTTCTAAGCTCATCCTTCGCAAAGAAATTCTTTTCTCTCCCTAGGAGAGATAGAGTATTCCCCGCAAGGGGCTATTGTTGGGCTAAAAGCCCAACTTACAATTTAATTAAAGACGATAAGGCGATAAGTTCTTTACAGGTCGAGCGGGGATTTTATCCCCGCTCGATTTATATTTCCACCTGTGATATAATGTCATCATGAACGACAAACTCAAAGAAACACTCAAGCTTTTACCATCGCTGCCGGGGTGTTATATTTACTACAACTCCGACAATGAAGTAATCTATGTCGGCAAAGCTAAAATTCTCAAGCGCCGAGTTATGTCATATTTCAATCGCAAGCACCACGACAGCGTAAAAGTTAACGTTCTTGTCTCTCAAATCGACCACATGGAATATATCATTACAAATTCCGAGGTCGAAGCGTTAATCCTCGAAAGTCATTTAATAAAAAAACACAAACCTCGTTATAACATTTTACTGAAAGACGATAAAAAATATCCGTATTTTCTTGTCACAGACGAAGATTTTCCGCGCATTCTAATCGTCCGCAAGCGCAATATAAACAAACTCAAAGGCAAATATTACGGTCCTTACACAAACATCGGCGCAATGCACTCAACTCTCGATTTCTTAAAAAAAATCTTTCCTCTGCGTCAATGCAAACAGCCGCGTTTTAAATCACGCCCCTGTCTTTATTACTCAATAGGGAAATGTCTTGCACCCTGCCAAAACCTTGTTTCTAGCGAAGAATACAAAGCTGTAGTTCATCAGGCAGAATTATTTTTAGAAGGCAAACAAACCGAACTGATGAAACAATTAATGGAGCAAATTCAAAAATATTCAGACTCCGAACAATTTGAAAAAGCCGCACGTCTGCGCGACAGCTACTACGATCTTCAAAAAACTCTTGAAAAGCAAAAAGTCGTTTACGAAAACACAAAATTAAACGAAGATATTATCTCAATCAAACACGAAGACGGTATTCTTGTTATCGTAATCCTTATGGTAAGAGAAGGAAGGCTTATAGACAAAAAAGATTTTACCTACGAAATAGAAAATGAAGACAAAACAGAATTTTTTGAAACCTTCTTCAAAGAATATTACAACACTCTCGCTCTTGAATATCCCGACAAAATTGTTTCAAACGCCCTTGAAGAAGTCGGCAACAAAGCTCTCTACGAACAATGGCTTGAAATTATCTCCAAGAAAAAAATTAAAATAAGTTACGGCAAATCCGCCCAAGGAAAAGAGCTTCAATCCCTTGCCGATAAAAATGCAACAGTCGTTTTAAATAATGCAAAACTTTCAAAAATGTCCAAAATAAACGAAGATTTTAACCAAATCGGCTCCTACCTGAAAGAAAAATTAAAATTAAATAATTTCCCTTACAGAATGGAATGTTACGACATTTCTCATATTCAAGGCACGAATACTGTAGCCTCTATGGTTACATTTATAAACGGATTAAGCAAAAAATCCGAATACAAAAAATTCAAAATAAAATCAACAGAAGGCAAACCCGATGACTTCCTATCGATGAAAGAAGTTTTAACACGCAGACTCTCACACCTTGGGGATAAAGGCTGGGACAAACCTGATTTAATCATAATAGACGGCGGAAAAGGACAACTGTCAAGCGTAATGAAAGTAGTGGAAGAAATGGGTATCGAAGGAATTGATTTCGTCAGCCTCGCCAAACGTCAGGAAGAAGTCTTTTTACCCCACAAATCAAAATCAATATTACTCCCTAGAGAATCAAGCGCGCTGTTTTTAATCCAACGAATCCGAGACGAAGCTCATAGATTCGCTATCACATACCACAGAAATTTGAGAAGCAAAAAAAGCATCAAAGAATAAAGTTATTCTTCCCCTTCCCCTTTATCTTCTTTATTTTTTTTCACGGTTTTATAAAGATTTCTCGGCCATTTTTCATTTTGACGCCTTGCAGTTTCCGCTTTTTTCTTCTGATTGCGCAAAATCGCAGAAATATTCACCGGATGTTCATTAACCTCATATTCATTATCACGATTACTCTTAATTTTTTTCTGCTGCTTACGGCGAATCATATCCTTCCAACAAGCTTCCAACTCTCTATGCACACTTATTCTGCTTGCCCATTTCTGTACCATAGCTTCTTCAGGCCCAAGGCTTCCGTCTAATTTTATTCCCGTATCAATACTGAAACACGCCTCAGAAATGCCAAATTTAACAAAAAAATGAGGTTTAGAAACAAGTAAAGGACTCATATAAATTTTTAAATTATTATATTTATACGCATAAATCCTGACATCAGTAAAATGACTCGACTGATAATCTATTAAAAAATCCGCTAAATTGTTTTCCAATCTGTTAATCGGTTCCTGTTCAGCACACATAACTACCTTCTTTTATCCTTTTTAAAACGAAGCAACCTTTTTTTACGTTCCTGTACGATAATCCGTTTTGATTTGCTAATACCCGTAGATGTCATATCTACAGCGCCCAAACCGTCATCCGTCGGCATACTCGACCTTGTCGCCAACCCTAATTCTTTATTTTTTAGCTCCTGAGTTAAAGCCTTCCAATATGTATCAAGTTCTCTTTGAATATTGATTCTGCTGCACCACTTTTGAACAAATCTATCCTCCGCCCCCAAACTTCCGTCAATTTTATTACCTGTTTGAATACTAAAACAAGCTTCAGAAATGCCTAACCTAACAAAAAAATGCGGTTCACGAACCTTGCTTGGCGCCATAAAAAATTTAAGATTGTTATACCTGTACGCAAAAGACATAACATCCGTAAATTGGCTTGACTGGGCATTTACCAAATAATCCGTAAGACTGTTTTCAAATTTTGAAATAGATTCTTGTTCGCCGCCCATAATACCCCTAATTATTCAAGCTGTGAATTGGTGCAGGAATTCTCCCCCCGCGCTTTACAAAACCAGAAGAAGACAAATTATTAACCTCCATTATCGGCGCTTCGCCAAGTAATCCACCATAATACACCCTATCACCTGCCTTTTTATCATAAACAGGAATTATACGCACAGCCGTAGTTTTTTTGTTAATCATACCAATGGCCATTTCATCCGCAATTATACCTGCAATTGTATCAGAAGGAGTATCTCCCGCAATAGCAATCATATCAAGCCCAACAGAGCATACAGACGTCATAGCCTCTAATTTATCAAACTTCAAAAAACCTTTCGATGCAGCCTCTATCATGCCGGCATCTTCCGACACGGGAATAAACGCCCCCGACAAACCGCCGACATGGGAACTTGCCATTATACCACCTTTTTTAACAGCATCATTTAACATAGCTAAAGCCGCCGTCGTTCCATGAGCACCGGCATGCTCCAATCCCATTGCCTGAAATATTCCGGCAACACTATCTCCTACCGCCGGAGTCGGGGCTAACGACAAATCTATAACACCAAAAGGAATATCCAAGCGTCTTGAAAGCTTTTTGCCGATTAATTCACCGGTAGAAGTAATTTTATAAGCAGTTTCTTTAATTTTATTTGCAAGTTCACTCATGCCCGCACCCTTATCAAGCGAATCAACAGCAGCTCTGACAACCCCCGGCCCTGACACACCAACATTTAAAGCGCATTCAGGCTCTCCAATTCCGCAAAAAGCACCCGCCATAAATGGATTATCCCCCGGCACATTACAAAAAACGACTAATTTTGCCGCGCCTATTCCGTCATTATCCCTTGTCAAATAAGCCGATTGTTTTATGATTTCAGACATCCTCAAAACTGCATCCATATTTATACCGGATTTTGAAGATGCCACATTTACACTTGAACAAACTTTTTCGGTTTGAGCCAAAGCTTCAGGAATACTCTCTATCAACAAAGAATCTCCCTTGGTAAAGCCTTTTTCCACTAATGCACTAAAACCGCCGACAAAATTCACTCCAACTTCTTTTGCAGCATCATCAAGAGTTTTTGCGATTTTAATATAATCAGAATTTTTGCAAGCTTCACCAATTAATGATATAGGAGTAACCGATATTCTCTTATTAATAATCGGTATAGAATACTCATCAGACAATTCATCCGCGTAAGAAACAAGATTTTTCGCATACTTTGTAATTTTTGTATAAATATTATCGCAAAGCCGATTTATATCCTCCGAAATACAATCCCGCAGACTTAACGCCAAAGTTACAGTCCTTATGTCAAGATTGTAAAGCTTTATCATATTTATGGTTTCAATAATATTATGTTCTTCAATCATTATTCTCTATCCAATCCTAATGCTGTTGATACATCCCACTTTTTAACTTTTAGTTTTATCTCTACTCTTCGGCTCTTTGCAAAATCTTCTTTCCCGTTTGTAAGTACAGGCTCATTATAACTTTTTCCTTCGACAACAAGCTTAGAACGAAGCTTGTCAGAATATGCCTTATTGTAATTTGTTTTAAAAATATATTCTGCAACAGAATTTGCCCGTTCTAAACTCAAATCCATATTGCGCAAAAACTGTTCTTCTTTTGAATTTACACCCGCAAACATTTGAGAATCCGTATGTCCTTGAATAACAATATTTTCAATTTGACCACTCAATTCTTCGTCTGCGAAAATTGAATTAATATAAACAGGAACAATTTTATCTAAAAGTTTTTTTCCTTCATTTGTTAAAACAGCACTATTTAAATCAAACAAATTAATCGACGGGATATTCAAATCACCTGTCATCTTATCTATATCAGCATTAATATTAACCTCTTGCAGCTGTTCTATTATTTTGGAAGAAACATCCATTTGAATTTGTTTTTGTTTCATTGCACTCTGAGAAAATCCTGTAATAGCAAATATAAACAGAGATATAAATACAACAGCCAAACCCAATAACAAATCAGACATTGTTATCCAAAAAATATTTCCGCCGTTATTCGTATCATCACTTTGAAAAACTTGTTTTTTAAACATTTTTGCCATTACATCTAACCCTTAAAATAAATCGTCAACCACATCTGTTTTTTGTTCTTGATCTACTTTAATATTTTCTTTTAATTGATTATTCAACTGATTTAATCCAAAAATTAAATTTTCAAGATACGGCACAAGATTACTGGACACCGAATCATTAAAAGCCTTCTTAAATTCTTCAGGCATATCCCCTAAAAGCTTTGCAGAGGCATTATTTTGGATTTTTGATTCTCTCAATAATTCATACAGAAATTTTTCAGAAGAAATACTTGCAAATAATGCACCCATAATTTCCTGAACTTTATTTAACCTATCCTTGCAAACCCTATTATACAAAAGCCTTTCAATCATTAAATACAACAAAGAAGATCCGACTGCTATTACCGAAACCAAAGCTGCTGTCTGCATACTTACAATAAAAGCAGAAATAGAAGATATTGTTTTTTCAGGAGAAGAAAAATCAATAAGACCAAATGCAATTGCAATATTCAAAAAAGTAAACAAAGGTCCGCAACCCGTAAGAATTGTCGGCATTGTTTGAATAAGTTTAAAATTAAATTTTGAAGTAATTAATGTTTCTTCATTGAAAAAATACAATGGATCAACGGTGGTCTGAATATTTTGAACTGTAGATGATATCTCTTGAAATTTTATATTTTCATCATCTTTAAACGCAACGGATTCTGAAAATACAAGCGTATTTTTAAACTCTGACCACACGGCAGAAATATAAGGATTAGCTTTCATCCAATTATCTATTTCTTTAAAGCGAAAATTTAAATCATTTCTGTCAAAATTAGAAATATAATCAATTATTATACTCAAATTTTTACCTGCTTTATTATACTTAATTAGGCAATAAATTACCGAAATTAAAAAGATTAAAACGACAATTACAATTGGCGCATAAGATAAATAAGTTATATAATCCATAAATTAACCTCTCTTTGGCTAATTTTAACACATGTTTTATAACAAGGCAAATTATTTAAGAATCAATTTTAAAAAAGCATTTACATATTTACCGATTAAAATACCAACATAACTAAAAACTATGTCATATATAATTTTCAAACCACTTTGAGCATTAATCCATCCGTGAATAAAAGACACGCTGTCCTGACGAATTAACGCAACAATCAAAAAATATAAAACTCCAAGAAAATGAACTGTAAAAACACCCGTTAATGCAGCCAAAAACATATACAAAAAAGAATACTTCTTTTGCAATAAAGAACCGGCAAAAAACATCGCAGGAATAAAAGCCAAAATATATCCAAAACTATATTGCGTTACATAACTAATTCCACCACCCAAAGCAAAAACAGGAAAGATAAACAAACCGCACAATAAATATATAATCACCGTACTTGTACCCATTTTTTTACCCAGAGAAGAACATATAAACATCAAAACAGGTATTTGAGGAATAATACTAAATTCAACAATATGATCACTTAACGATAGCGACCCCGAAAAAATTTCCGACGGAATAATATAATGCCTTATATCAATATTTATAAATGTTGAGCCGATCAACAACAACACACAAAAAAACGGTAAAACAAGATTCAGCAGAGGAATATTCATTTTACGATTATCTTCATCTAACCGTTTCATCTTAGGAATTAATACTTCGTCTTGAGTCATTTTAATAAAATCCTCTCATCTAAATCCTTAACAGATTGACTATATACGGATCTAAATTCTTCATAAAAAATATTTTTAGTCCACATTATCAAAGCATCTTCGTTATTATCCTGATAATAAGCTTTTCTAACCCCAAAGGAAGTAAACCCGTATTTCGAATAAAGATTTATTGCAGGAGTATTACTTACTCTAACCTCTAGGGTAATATATTTAACTTTATCTTCATAACAATCTTCAATAATTTGTCTTAATAATGCCTCTCCGTATTTTTTACGCCTGTGATCCGGTGATACAGCGATATTTGTAATATGAGTTTCATCGAGAATATGCCAACAACCTGCATACGCGCACAATTCTCCTTCCGGATTAAATAAACAATAATACCTTGCCAAATCATTATTTATCTCATCCAGAAAAGACTGCCTTGACCAATGATGCTCACCATATATTCTGGCTTCAAGTTCAACGATTTTGTCAACATCCTGCGAAGTCATTTTTTTTATAGCAATACATTCAATATGCTTTTCCATACACCTAATAATAACATAAAACTAAGTTGAAGGGAAGAAGAAAAAATTTTTATTTATGAAATTCTTTTATTAAATTATTAATTATTTTAATCTGAGCAGAAGATAAATTTGAAACATCTAAAGTTTGTTTTTTGTCTACTCCGAGTAGATAATCTGTCGAAACATTAAATGTATAAGCAAGCTGAATTAAAACCTCTAATGAAGGGAAACGCGCAGCATTTTCATAGGCGCTGATTATTGCTTTTGTCACCCACAAACGTTTTGCGAGCTGTTCCTGAGTTAATCCCATTTGTTTTCTAAGTGTTTTAATCTTTTCACCTATTTCGATCATATAAAACTCCTGTTAATCTTATGTCTACTCATGGTGAATTATTTAAGTATACTTACGGTAATCAAAATATATACTAATAGTTGACATTTACCAAGAAAACTGTTAAGATTGCCCCAAAAGGAGAGAATAAAATGAAATTAAAATCACTAAACAAATCTAAAAACGCCTTCACCAAGCCGAGCAGAGTGGAACAAACCTGTCACCCTGAATTTATTTCAGGGTCTAAAAAGATTCTGAAACAAGTTCAGAATGACAGTAATTTATTATTCGGGATGACAGGAAAGGCTGCGTTCACCAAGCCGAGCAGAGCCACGAGCGAAGCGGTTTTCGTTGCAAACGCGAACGGTGGCGTTTAATGCGAGGGCGTAGGATTAATTAAAAAGGCAATAAGTCTATAAGGCGATAAGTTCATTTAGGTCGGCGGAGCGAAGCTCCGCCGACTTTTTCTCCCTCTCTCTTTGTGAGTAAAGTAGAGTGCGTCGTTTGACGCACCTTTTAAATATCGTTAACGGGCAGAGATTTAATCATAATACGATTCTATTTGTAATAACATACAATTTTATTACTTGATATTTAGTCAAAAATAGTTATAATAGCAAATATGAAACGAATAGTAAGCGCAGCATTTATAACATTACTAATTCTTACGGGCATTAATCTTACAAAAGCAGAGAACGAAATACCTAATGTTCAGCTTGAAATGAGGAATTATGATGCGATAGTTTTGCCTGAAGGAACATTTATTCCTGCAATAAACCTGCAGGAAATTTCAACCGAAACTTGTCCTGAGGGATACAAAGTAAAATTTCAGGGAACCGATGATTTATATATAAACGAAACAAATGTAATCCCGCACGGAACATACTTTTACGGTTACATAGAAAAAATAAACGAACCTATTATCGGCACAAATGCAGCTATGAAAATTAAAATCACAAAACTCGTATTTCAAGACGGATTCGAAATTCCTATAAAGGGTTACTTATATAATTCTAACAGCAACACGTTTGGGGGAGAGCTTACAGAGCCGACCGAATACGTAAGAATGCCGCACTATCAGAGCAAATTTCAAGGAATTTCTTGGAATCACAGAGGGGCAACGTTACAAATAAGACCGGGCGGCAAGCGTTCTATGGGAAGACACACCTCCATTAACTCAGGAGAAAGGCTTATTATCGTATTGACAGCTCCCGCCGAAATTACTCACATTGTACAAGATTAATTCTTAATAAATTGACAAAAAACTTAAATAAGCTATACTTAATACTGTAGGGATATTTAACCTCTTTGCAAGGAGATACTTAATGAAGAAAGTTATAGTTTTATCAGCACTTATATTTGCACTAGGCGCATGTGCTTTTGCTGAACAAAATTATAATCAAAACCCGTCAACGCTAATCAATCGTACTGTTACGGTTCCGGCAGGAGAAACCTTTAAAGCCGTATTTCTTGCCCCTATTAACACAAAAACAGCATTTGGCGGACAAGAAGTATATCTTGCAATAAATCCTGATTTTTATTCAAAAGGACAATTAATTGCACCGGCAGGAAGCACAGTTGCAGGAAGTGTTATAGAATCTGATAAAGCAAAGCATGGCTCTATTAACGGAAAATTAACACTAAGATTTACCGCTATTATTACTCCGTCGGGACAAAATATTCCTATATCAGCAATTGTCAGAACTGCTGACAATTCAGGAACAATTTTAGGCGGTTCCAAAATTTACGAAGAAACAAATTACAATGTTCTTGCTCCTCAATCAGCAAACCAATTAACAGGCCCAGAGATTTCTAAAATAAATTACGGAAAAGGAGCAATTATAATGAATGAAGTCGGATCTTCCGGCGGAGGGCTTTTTAAATCCATTTGGGATAAAGGAGAAGATGTTGATATATCAATCAGCTCTCCTGTAGATTTAATACTAACTCAACCGATTACGGTTAAACCGACGGCAGACGAAGATTAGTAATTTGGGGAATAATCTTAATTAAATTTTTGAGAGAGATTATAACAAACAAAAGAAATTCAAATAGGGTACAAAATGTCTTTATTAGGGAAATACACAGAAAACATAAGAGAAAATGATTATAGAAGAGTAAAACAAAATCAATACGATTTTAAGATGCCTGCTGTTACAAGAGATGACGACTACGGCTCAATTAATCTTAAAAAAGGTATCACTATTTCCGCTATTCTTCATCCTTCCACTTTACTAGCATTGTGGCTTGTTGTTTTAATTTTGGCTCTTGTAGGAATTGATTTATTTAAATTTTCCAAACCAAAACCTAAAACAAATGATATTGAATTTGTCTTAGTTGACAGAGAAGAAACACCTTTGAATAAAAATACAAAATACAGAGCAGACAGAAATTCAAGAACAGGCGGAATAAATAACCCGAAATTACCTGTTTCAATGCCGGCATCAAACCAAAAGCCAAGCGCAAAACCTGCTTCATCATCTTCGCCGTCACCGGCACCAAAGAAGAAATCTATTTTGAGTAATCTTATGTCTCCATCGCCAAAAAAAGTTGATAACAAAACTGCGAAACAGACAACAACTCAAAAGAATGTACCTTCAAATCAACCTGTAAGCAAAGCTATACCAAAACCTGAAATAGCAAAACCGCAGCCACCGACGGCAAGACCTTCAATAAAACCGCCAATGACACCAAAAATTGCGACAAAACCGACAGGTTCACCGTTTAAAGTTCCTGTTCCGTCAGGAGGAACAACAACGGGTCAATATGCAACAGGCCCAATCAGCGGTTCAGGAAGCTCAAATGGAGGAGGAACAAAAGGCGGAGGCAGCTATTCACCAAATCCGTCATTCGCTCCTGTGGGTTCAGGCTCCGGCGCAGGTAAAAAAGCTTCGACCGGCACAGGCTCAGGCTCCGGTACCGGCACAGGTCGCGGTAGTTCAGGCTCCGGCTCAGGCGGTGGAAATCCCGGAGGAGGAGGAGGACGTCCCGGTATTGATGCAATCAGAGAACCTGATTTCGGACCATACATGAGAGAACTTCAAAGACGTATTAAAATGGCGTGGGATCCGCCTAAAGGAAATGAAAGTAAACGAGTAGTACTGTTATTCAAAATTGCAAAAGACGGAAGACTTTTATCTTGCAGAGTTTTGAAATCATCAGGCGCTCCAAACGCAGACAAAGCGGCATTAAACGCTGTTCATTTAGCAGCTCCGTTCAGACCGCTGCCTGCAGAATATAAAAATTCAAGCGTTGATATTCAATTCACATTTGATTACAACGTATTTAGTGCAACAAAATATTAGAGTAAAGGAAAAAAAGAGGATAAAAAATTATGGAACTATTGTTAAGCTCAATTAAAATGGACTGGCCGGTATTATTACCAATTTTTGTATGTTCAATTTTGGTAGTCGGCGTTGTAATCAGCAAATGGTCTTTCTACAAGAAAAACCAAAGAAACATCACTATTTACATGAAAGAATTAAATCGCGAATTATCAAAAGGTGATTTAGGTGCTGCTCAAGACACAGCGCTTCGCTGCGGCGGTGTTGTAGGCGAAGTTATTGAAGAAGCTGTAAGAATCTTTACAGAACAGAAAAAAGGATTCTCAAGATCTTTTGATATTTCGGCAGCTTTAGCTACAAGAAAGCTTGAAAGTCATTTATCAATTCTTGGTACAATCGGCGGTGTCGCTCCTTTCTTAGGTTTGTTCGGTACTGTTGTCCGCATTCTTTTAACATTCAACATTCTTGCTGATTCAGGCAACCAAGCAGCGACAGTAGCTTCAGGTATCGGTTCAGCTTTGATAGCAACTGCATTCGGTCTTGGTGTTGCGATTGTTGCGGTAATCTTCTTCAACTCTTTCCAATCAGTTGTTAAACATTTTGAAGATGATTTCCAATTAATCAAATTGCTCTTCTTAAGCTTTGTAGATTCAGAAGAAGAAGCAAAACCAGCATACTCATCAACAAAAGTTAATTTATAACAGGTAAAATAATATGGCATTTGGCAAAGACAGAAAAGGTAAAATATTTTCAGAAATTAATATTACACCGTTAACAGACATTTTTTTAGTTTTGTTAATTATAATGATGGTTGTCGCTCCGTCGTTTCAATCAATGGATAACGCGGTAGACGTACCAGAGGTTAATCACGGTGTAAATATTGAAGATGCAAAAGTTACGGTTTCAGTAACTTCAGACGGTGCGATGTATATAAATGGCACGCCTATTCAAGCTTCGCAATTAACGGATCAATTAATTGCCGCAAAACCGGAAGGAGACAAATCTGAAGTTGTTGTTAAAGCTGACAAAAATATTAAAAGCGCCAAAATTATGGATATTATGAATGCCGCTCAAAATGCGCAATACCATAAACTTATTGTTGCAGGTGAACCTTTAAATAAAAAAGAACAAGAAGAATTACAATCAAGTGCCAACGTACAAGTTCCGACAGAGGAGGAAGAATAATTATGAAAGATATGTTTAATGAAATAAATATCACTCCTTTGACAGATATTTTCTTAGTTTTGCTGATTATTATGATGGTTATTGCGCCATTACTTGATCAACAAGGAATAAGTTTGGCTGTTCCTGAAAATGTTGAAGCTGAAAAACTTGAAAAAGATCCTCAAATTTTAACAGTCCAAGTTACAAAGAACAATAAATACTATATAAATAACGAAGAAGTTGCAGAAGATATGTTAGGAACAATTCTATCTAACGAAATAAAAAATTATCCTGACGGCTTGCTTATTGAAACTGACGGAGAAGCTACTCACGGTGCGGTTGTACGCTTAATGGATAAAGCGCGCTATGCAGGGGTAAAAGCAATTTCTCTTGATCAAATTTAATTTTATTTAAGCGGATTTTTTAATATAAAGAATTTCGTTTTCTATTATATATTTAACTTCGTCAATTTCCGGCTTTAATTCTAAAAGCTGGACGATTGAACTTGACAAATAAAGACTGTATCCGTTTCCGCTTTTATTTATTTTTTTTAATAAAAAATTTTTATCGACATTTTGAGGATCAACTTTAGATATTTTTAACAAATCATGTTCAATTTTGTATTGAACAACAGTTGTTTTCGGATCAAAACCTAACAAACGTAAAATATCTTTTGGCATATAAAGCGCCCAGCCGGTTCCGCTTTCAACTAACTTTCGCTGCATACTCCTCCAAAAATTTTCTGCTTGACAAAAGTTTGAGACAAATATAAAATGACTTGTATATTACATTAACATTACATAAACAATACAGGAAACATGATGAATAAAGCTTTTACTTTAGCAGAAAAAATAATTGTTCAAATTCCGGAAATGATATATTCACCCACTCAAAGTTATTAATTGTAATTTCTTTTTTAGTAATCATGCCTGCAACATAAAGACTCATTGCAAGCCTATGATCACTATAGGAGTCCACTTCGCAGCCGCCTTCTAGCTCTTTTTTACCGTGAATAATCATTCCGTCAGGAGTTTCTTCTATATCGGCACCAAGTTTTTTTAATTCAGAAACGACCGAAGCAATTCTGTCGGATTCTTTATTTCTTAAATCCTGAGCATCTTTAATAATCGTATCCCCTTCAGCTTGCGTTGCAAGAACGGCAATTATCGGGATTTCATCAATTAAACGAGGTATTAATTCAGAAGATATTTCGCAACCTTGCAACTGCTCTTGGTATTTAATTCTAATATCACCCACAACTTCTGCGCAAATTTCATGTTTATCCAAAATTTCAATATCTGCACCCATTTTTTTTACAACCTCAAGTATTCCTGTTCTAGTCGGATTAAGACCTACGTTTTTTAAGACAATATCTGAATTAGGAACAAGCAAGGCCGCAGCAATAAAATACGCGGCAGAAGAAATATCTCCAAAAATTTCAATATTTATCGGATTTAATTTAGAAGGCTTAATTATTGCTTTAATGCCTTCTGATTTTATATCTGCGCCCATATATTTTAATAAAATTTCACTATGATTGCGCGACAAATACGGTTCAGTCACTGTGGTTACGCCATCTGCAAATAATCCCGCTAAAAGAATACTAGATTTTACCTGAGCTGATGCGATTTTGGATTTATAATTTATACCGTGTAAATG
Organism: uncultured Muribaculaceae bacterium; assembly: GCA_964453315.1. Lineage (GTDB taxonomy): Bacteria > Cyanobacteriota > Vampirovibrionia > Gastranaerophilales > Gastranaerophilaceae > Zag111. The sequence goes on from CAYVSD010000011.1 coordinate 13,569, forward strand.
TGAACCATTAATTTTGAGTGGTGCATGATAGTTATCGGCATTAATATTTCCTCCCATTAACGAAAGAGGTTCAATTATACGCTTCATAGGTCTTTTTGAAAGACTTAAATCCCCAGTTAAAACGGAATTAAAATTTTGACCTGCCAAAACTCCTGCCATAAGCCTCATTGTTGTCCCGGAATTTCCGCAATATAATTCTTTATCAGGCTTTTTTAAAATTCCGTCAGAATAAACCGTTAAAATATTACCGTTAACTTTAATATCAGCCCCTAATTGAGAGCAAATCTCAAGGCTTGAATGGGGATCTTTACCATTTGAGAAATTATATATAACAGATTTCCCCTTAGCTAAAAAAGAAAAAATTACAGCTCTGTGCGACATTGATTTATCCGCAGGAATAGTTATTACTCCTCGCAATTTCTCAAAATTTTGCACAACTCCTTTTTGCATATTTACATTCTAGCACAAATTATAAATGTATGATATATTTGGTTTATGTACAGAAATATTAAGAAAACAGTGTTAATAACAGCGATTTGCTATGGTTTGATATACTTTTTGATATCAGAACAAAGTGCAAATTTTTTATTGGCATCATTTATTATAGTGTATGTCATTTTATATTTTTTAAAACAAATTTTTGCCAAATTCTTGTACAAATACAGTTACCGCTTGGCAAAAAAAGAATTTTTGCATGATAAATACACTTTAGTAAACACCTACTGTATAGTAAAATATACACCAGGTGAAAAATTGTCTGTCGAAGAAAATTTGACACAAAAAGATCGTAGAGAAAAACGTATGTTTACTATTCATAAATATAACAAATCTAATGTTGACAAAATATGGAATGAAATTTGCTGTGTCTTTAACAGTTATACATATTTTGATACGTTATCGGCTTATATATCAAAAATAACCCCTATAAAATTAAAACTTGTACCTACGACATATGATATTAATGACGAAAAGCAAAATACAAATGAATCAGTTACACAAACAGACAATATAAAGGCTAAAGATACAAAAGAAAATAAAATACCTGAAATAAATAATGAAACAAAAAAAGATTCCGAGTTTATCAGTATGGATGAAATAAGACCTGATACTTATGGAATTGATAACCCTAAGACGTCAAAACAAGATGATTACTTTGTAGATTTAAATAATATTCGCAAGGTTAATAAAGATGAATAATACACACTTGACGATAATTTACGTTTAGAAGATAATAATTACGTTAAAAACAAAGAGAGGTGTCCGAGTGGCTTAAGGTGCAATCTTGGAAAGGTTGTGTGGGAGCGATTCCACCAGGGGTTCGAATCCCCTCCTCTCTGTTTTGCATATTGACAACTAAACAGAGTTACAGGATGAGAACCCACAACACGAAGCCTTGTCTGGTTCGAGCGCAGCCGAGCAGAGGCTGAAGCCGTCGGCGAAAGAAGCAGGCTGTTCGCAGGACAAATGAGCCGACGCAAAAGCCGTCCAATGCGAGGCTGTAAGAAACCCACTTTTCTCTGTTTTGCATGTAGTCAAAAATTTTAAATTTAATCATAAGGAGAGGTGTCCGAGTGGTTTAAGGTGACGATCTCGAAAGTCGTTGTAGGGGCAACTCTACCGAGAGTTCGAATCTCTCCCTCTCCGAGCTTATAAAAAAAGAGCTGCTAAAAAACAGCTCTTTTTTATCTCAATATATTAAACCTTATTCTTTATCGCAGCATTGTCCGTTGCAATTACATTTTTGTTCATCGGTTTTATTACAAGAACATTCTACTTGGGGAGCTGTTTTATCGATCAAATTATCTGCACCTTGCTCTAATTTTTGTGCACCTTTTTTCAATCCTTTTGCAGTTATATTTGTTGCTTTTTTCCCTGCCTTCTTAGCAGCAACGCCTGTCTTTTTAGCACCTTTTTTTACAGCTTTTGCAGTGTAATCAGCCGCTTTTTTAGCGTTTTCCTGTGTTTTTTCACCAATTTTTTTTGCGGTAGATTTTGTCTGAGCTTCAATTGTGCTAAAAATACTATCTGATTCTGTTTCATATACAGGTACTAATATTTGTTCTGCCATAGAAACAGGACACGACAATGAAAAACAAAACATAATAGCTGAAATAATTACTAATATCTTTTTCATTTTTTTCTCCTTTTTTACATAATATAGCATATATCTTTTTAGGTCAATTATATTTCTATGTAAAAATTATTAGTAAATTCATTGACAATAAAAGCTTTAAGGATAAAAATATAATTAAACATAGGAGAGAAGGGGATAATGGTTAAAGAGACTTTTTTACACGACAAACACGTCAAATTAGGCGCTAAAATGGTTGATTTTGCAGGCTGGCACATGCCTGTACAATATTCCTCAATAATAGAAGAACATAAAACCGTTAGAGAATCTGTCGGGCTTTTTGATGTTTCGCACATGGGAGAAGTTTTTGTATCAGGAAAAGATGCAACTGATTTTTTAAACAAAATTGTGCCGCAAGATATTACAAAATTAACTTACGAAAAAGCTGTATATTGCCAACTTACAAATAATAACGGCGGACTTATTGACGATTTAATTATTTATAAAATAGGAATCGAATTTTATCTTGTTATTTGTAACGCATCAAGAATTGATGAAGATTTGAACTGGTTAATACGTAATAAAATCGGCTTTAATGTAAATATTGATAATCAATCGCATAATTATTCACTTCTTGCAATTCAAGGACCGAAAGCGATTGATCTTATGAAAAAATTAGGCTATAACATTGAGGGACAAAAATCATTTACTATAAAACCTGCAAAAATTGCGGGAATAAAACTTTTAGCTTCTCGCACGGGTTATACCGGAGAGGACGGATTTGAGCTTTTAGTAGAGAATGAATATAGCGAATTTTTATGGGATAAAATTCTTGAAGGAGGGGAAGAATTTGGGATTAAGCCTATCGGGCTTGGCGCAAGGGATACTTTGCGGCTTGAAGCGGCTTTGCATTTATACGGAAATGATTTGGATGAAACAACAACACCGATTGAAGCAGGATTAAGCTGGTCTGTTCCAAAAGATAAAACTGCTGATTATAACGGCAAAGATGTAATAATAAATCAAATTCAAAACGGAATTTCACGCAAACTTATCGGGCTTGAAATGATGGATAGAAACATTCCTCGTCATGAATATGAAATATATTATAACGGAGAAAAAATAGGACATGTTACAAGCGGCGGGGTTTCACCTTCTACAGGGAAAAATATAGCACTCGGATATGTGAAAAATATTCCTGAAATTACAATTGGTGCAACAGTTCAAGTAATGATAAGAGAAAAATTACACGATGCGCAAATTGTAAAACGACCATTTATTGAAAAAAGAAACAGAGTATAAAATTAAGGAGATAGTAAAAGTATGAGTTTTAAAGACGAAATGTTATGTTCAAAAACACACGAATATGTTGTAAATCAAGCAGGAGAATATATTATCGGTCTTACTGATTATGCAATTGAACAACTTGGAGATATTGTTTTCTTGGAATTGCCTGAAGCGGGAGCAGAATTTGGTAAAGGGGAAACTTTTGCAAATATTGAATCAGTAAAAGCCGCTTCTGAAATTTATATGCCTGTAGGCGGTAAAGTAATTGCAGTAAACGACGGACTTGTTGATGCTCCTGAAAAATTAAACGAAGATTGCTATGAAAACGGCTGGCTTATTAAAATCAGCGCAACTGATTATGAAAATGATAAATCTGATTTATTAAGCTATGAAGATTATAAGAAAGAAGTGGAATAAAATGAAAAATTTTCTTGTACATAATGACGAAGTAAAAAAACAAATGTGCGATGTTATAGGGATAAATTCTGCATCAGATTTGTTTAAACAAATTCCTTCCGAAGTCAGAATGAAAACTCTTGATTTGCCTGATGGTTTGAGTGAAATGGAGACTCAACGTCAAGTTAAGAATTTGGCAAAAGAAAATAAAAGCGATTATATCAATTTTATGGGCGGAGGAATTTACAATAAATTTATTCCTGCATGCATATCTCAAGTTGCAAACAGATTTGAATTTAATACGGCTTATACTCCGTATCAGCCTGAAATTTCACAGGGCACACTTCAAGTTATGTACGAGTTTCAGACTATGATATGCCGTCTAACAGGCATGGATATATCAAATGCAACGGTATATGACGGCGGAACAGCTTGCGCAGAAGCTATTTTAATGGCTTGTAGAATTTCTAAAAAAGCTAAAGCTTGCGTTCTCAATTCGATAAACCCTGAATATAAAAAAGTAATTCAAACTTACACCTCAAGCCAAGATATTATGGTTGATTTTGTGGATGAAATTCCGAAAGATACTTGTGAATACGCATGTGTTTTAGTTCAAACTCCTGATTATTACGGAGAAATTCTTGAGGTAGAAAAACATGAAGATTGCCTTCTTATCGTTTGTACGGATGTTTCCACATTATCAATACTAAAACCGCCTTCAGAATACGGTGCGGATATAGTTGTCGGAGATATTCAAACTCTTGGTATACCTATGAATTTTGGCGGTCCAAGTGCAGGTTTTATTGCTTGCAAAGAGCAATATATGCGTCAATTGCCGGGCAGACTTTCGGGCAGAACAGTTGATGCTGACGGCAAGCAAGCATTTTGTTTGACTATTCAAACAAGAGAACAACATATTAAAAGAGAAAAAGCCACAAGTAATATTTGTTCAAATCAGGCTCTTATCGGGCTTTGTGCAGCTCTTTATTTGACTGTTATGGGCGAAAACGGTTTTTATCAAGCAGGTTATTTGTCAACAACTCAGGCGCACAAGCTTGCTGATAAATTAATTTCTAAAGGTTATAAAATTTCTAATACAAATTTCTTCAATGAATTTACTTTAGAAGTAGATAACGCAGATGAATTTTTATCAAAACTTGAAAAATCGGGTATTTTAGGCGGCATTAAATTAGATGAAAATAATGTTTTAGTTGCCGTAACCGAAATGATTACTGACGAAGATATTGATTTGTATTTAAAAACTGTATAATAAAACAAAAACGGGCGAGGATTTTATCCCAGCCCGATGTTTTTATGTTAAAATACAACTATCATGTTTACTAAAGAAGAACTTATAAAAGCAACGGGCGCAAAGGTATTAAAAGACAATTTATGTAATCAGAAATATGCGATTTCAACAGACACTCGCACCATAACAAATCAAGAAATTTATCTTCCTTTAAAAGGCGAAAATTTTGACGGTGAAAAATTTATTGACCAAAACGGTATTTTAGCCTATTTTACAACGGGCAACACCATAACAGAACGTGCAAATCTTGTTTTGCAAGTGACTGACACCAAAGAAGCTTATCTTAAAATCGCACAGTATTACCGCGAAAAAATAAATCCGATTGTTGTCGGAATTACTGGTAGTGCCGGTAAAACAACTACAAAAGAGTTGGTTTATTCTGTACTTATTCAAAAATTTAAAACTCAAAAAACTTTTTCAAATCACAATAATGAAATCGGATTTTGCCAAACAGTTCTCGGTATGAACCAATATACGCAAGCGCTTATTGTTGAAATGGGTATGAGAGGTTTAGGGGAAATTGAATTGATTTCTACACATTTAAAACCTGATTTTGCAATCATTACAAATTGCGGTTCTGCTCATGTGGGGCGTTTAGGCAGTCTTGATAATATTGCAATTGCAAAATGCGAAATCGCAAAAGGTTTAAATCCTCTCGGAACTTTTATTGCTTTAGATCAAGAAATCACTAAAAAACATTTAAATTTTGACGGTGAAAAGTTTTTTTATTCCTTAAATAACGTAAAAATATTGGAAAGTGCACCTTCATATACAAAATTTGAATACAAAAATAATATTTACGAACTTAACGTTGAAGGTGAATATAACGTCGAAAACTCACTTAGCGCTATAGAATTAGGTTTGAAATTAAAAATGACTCCCGAAGAAATTGCAAAAGGTTTAAAATCATATCACCCTATAGAAAAACGTTGGGAAGCACAAAATATTAATGGATTTAATTTTATTAACGACAGTTACAACGCAAACCCCGAATCAATGAAAGCTTCAGTTAAAACATTTATAGAATTGTACAAAAATCCTGTTGTAATACTTGGAGATATGGGTGAACTCGGTGAAGATGAAGAAAAATATCATAGTCAAGTCGGAGAATATTTGGCAACTTTAAATAAAAACGTTAAATATTTAACTGTGGGAAAACTTATACAAAAAACCGCCAACGCACTTAAAAATAACGGCATTAAGGTAAATTGTTTTAATTCTAATCACGAAGCTGCTTGTTACATTGTTGAAAATTTGAATGATAGTTATACAATATTTTTGAAGGCTTCAAGGTCAATGAAATTTGAAGAAATTTTAGAAGAAATTAAAAAAGGGATATAAAAAATGATAATGATAACAGTGGCATTTTTGCTATCAATGGTATTGTGTATGCTTTTTGGTGTGCCATATATAGATTTATTAAAGAAAAAAACTATCGGTCAATACATTAAAGATGTTGCACCTGAAAATCACGCTAAAAAGGAAGGTACACCGACTACAGGCGGAGTTTTTATTGTAGCAGCAGTGCTTTTAGCCTCAATCATAACTCTTGCTCTAGCACAGCAAATTACAGCATCCGCTTTAATTGCAATAATGGCACTTGTTTTTTATACAGCAGCAGGTTTTCAAGATGATTATATAAAAATCAAAGGCAAGGGGAATGACGGCTTAACCCCGAGAGGAAAGCTTTTTAGGCAAATTGCAATAGCTTTATTGCCAACATTATTTTTAATAACAACAAGTCCTGTTGCTTGTGATTTTTCAATTGGAGAATGGACAATTAATTTAGGTTGGTTTTACCCGTTCATAGCGGTATTTATTATTACAGGAGCCTCAAATGCTTATAATTTAACAGACGGGCTTGACGGATTAGCCGCAAGCTGCGGAGTTCCGGCCTTTTTGGCTTGTTCAATAATTTCGCTGTTATCGGGCGAAACTGATTTAGCCATAATATCTGCAGCTGTTTCAGGTGCTTTGATAGGATTTTTAAAATACAATAAACCTAAAGCTGAAGTTTTTATGGGCGACACAGGTTCATTAGCTATTGGAGGATTACTCGGAACTTTAGCTGTTTTAGGAAAATTTGAATTTTTGCTGATTTTTATCGCTGCAGTATTTGTAACAGAAACATTATCTGTAATTATACAAGTTTTCAGCTTCAAAACAACCGGGAAAAGAGTATTTAAAATGGCTCCGATTCATCATCATTTTGAACTTTTAGGCTGGAGTGAGAAAAAAGTTGTAACGGTGTTTGCGTCTGTTTCCGTAATCTTTTCCATTATTGCAATTATATTATACGGAGTATTTAGCAGAGGGATTTTATAAATGAATAAAGTTTTAGTCTTGGGATTATCAAAAAGTGGAATAGCTGCGGCTAAATATGCAAAAAAACAAGGTGCGGATGTTTTTTTAACAGAATCAAAAGAAAATGTTAATTCCGAACAAGTAAAAGAACTTGAAGAAATCGGAATACATGTTGAATACGGGCATCACAGTGAAGAATTTATTAATGGCGCAAATTTCGCGGTAACAAGTCCCGGGATTCCTCCTCACAGCAATATTATTCAAAAATTAAAATCTGAAAAAATCCCTGTAATTTCAGAACTTGAATTTGCGTATCGCAATTGCGATATTCCGTTTATTATTATTACGGGGACAAACGGAAAAACAACAACTACAGCATTAACAGAACATATTTTATCTAAAAAATATAGCGCAAAAGCTTGTGGAAATATTGGCTGTCCGCCTTGTTCCATTGCAGATGAAGATCTTGATTATTTTGTTTGCGAGGCAAGTTCTTTTCAACTGGAAATGTCTCCGACTTTAAGACCTTTAATTGCGGTATGGACAAACTTTACTCCTGATCATATAGACTGGCATCAAGGCTTGGAAAATTATTTTAATGCAAAAGCTAAAGTATTTAAAAAACCTCAAGCAGCCAAGTATTGTGTACTTAATGCTAAAGACCCGAAATTAATGCAGTTTATACCTCAAGTTGATGGTGAAGTGTTTATTTTTGCGGGTAATATAGGCAAAAATTGTTGTTATGAAGAAAACGGTACAATTTATTACAAACAAAACGAACAAATTGAAGAAATCATAAAAATTTCAGATTGTCCTTTGATTGGAGAACACAATTATCAAAATATAATGTGTGCAATTATATGTGCAAAATTAACAGGAATTGATAATCAAACCATAAAAGAAGAAATAATGTCTTTTAAAGCACCGGAGCACAGATTAGAAAAAATCGCACAAAAAGACGGAATAACTTTTTATAACGATTCAAAAGCAACAAATCCGGAGGCCTCAATCGTTGCAATAAATTCTTTTAATAATCAAAATGTAGCTCTTATCGCCGGAGGACGTGATAAAAATACTGATTTAACAGAATTTTGCAAATCAATAAATGAACATATAAAAACAGTTATATTGATAGGTGAAGCAACAGAAAGATTTGAGCAGAATTTACGTAAAAACGGGTTTTCAAATATTATAAAAGAGAAAACTATGGAAAGTGCCATAGATAAAGGAATTGAATTACATCCTGATGTGATTCTTCTGTCACCGGCTTGTGCAAGTTTTGATATGTTCAATAGCTACGAACACAGAGGAGAAGTTTTCAAAAAATATGTCTTATCGAGAATATAAATCACTTCAAAGACAAAAAGAACAACTCAAAGAACAACAACGCAGAAAAAATCCGTCTGACGTTATTATTTCTGCGCCTGATAAAACATTAATAATAATCGTAGCATTTTTGGTTATTATCGGGTTTTTGGCTATATTTTCCGCAACAGCACCAAAATGCATGAGAGAAGGCGTTAATTTAATATCTTTTTTATTAAAGCAAGTATTATATGCAGGAGCAGGTTTTTTCGCTATGTCATTTTGTGCTCGCTATGATTACAGAAAATTGGAAAAATGGAATAAAAATTTTTATTGGGTAGTTTTGGTTTTATTGGCGTTGGTTCAGTTTACCCCTCTTGGCGTAAATGTAAACGGTGCTCAACGCTGGATTAACCTCGGATTTATGCAATTACAGCCGTCAGAACTTGCTAAACCGCTGTTTTGTATAATGTTAGCATCCGCATTTAAAGATAGGGCGAAATTGCTTGATGTAAATACATGGACCAAAACATATATTCCACTCGCGATTGTTTTATTTTTAATATTAAAGCAGCCAAATCTTAGTATGGCAGCAATATTAAGCTTTACTGGATTGATTATGTTTATAGCAGCCAGAGGCTCATTAGCTTTTCTCGGAGTAATCGGAGGTGCGGGACTTGTCGGAATTTTATCTATGCTGCCAAAACTATTACATGGTTATCAGATGGACAGAATCACAATCTGGTTAAACCCTGGCAGTGACGCTTTAGGTAAAGGATATAACATTATTCAATCTTTAATTGCCTTTGCTTCAGGAGGTTTCAGCGGGACAGGATATGGCGGATCCATACAAAAACTTGCATATTTGCCGGAATGTCATACTGACTTTATTTTTGCAATTATTGCGGAAGAATTCGGATTTTTAGGTTGTTTATTTGTAATTGGGCTTTTTGTTGCACTTGTTCACAGAGGATTGAGAATTTCAAAACGCTGTAATGATATGTACGGGAAATTACTTGCATTGGGAATAACCGTAATTTTCGGATTTCAGGCATTTTTGAATATGGGAGTATCAAGTTCTTTGCTTCCTGTAACAGGTGTAACGCTGCCTTTTATCAGCTACGGCGGAACATCGATTATTGTATCTCTAGCTATGGTTGGTACATTATTAAATATTTCTAAGCAAAGGATTAAAAGAATAAAGGTTGAAACAGATGAGCAAATCTAAAAAAAGATATTTTATAACAGGAGGAGGAACAGGCGGACATATATATCCTGCTGTTGCTATAGCTGATGAATTATTATTACAAAAAGATACGGATAAAATTTTTTATGTAGGAAATCCAAAGAATTTAGAAGCTTCAATTGTCGCTGATAAAAATTATGAATTTTTACCGGTTATATCATCAGGTATGCCGCGCAAAGCCTGCTTTGAACTTATTAAATGGTCATTTAGCATGTTTTGTGCGTGGATAAAATGCTGTAAATATATTAAAACTTACAAACCTGATGTTATATTTGGAACAGGCGGATACGTATCAGCGCCCGTACTTTTTGCAGGTATAACAATGGGGGTTCCGTTTGTTATGCATGATTGTGACGCTAATCCGGGGCTTGTGACTCGCAAACTTTCGCCTTTTGCAAAAAGCGTATCCTTAGCTTTTGATGCGGCAAAACCAAAAATTAATAACAAAAATTGTTTTGTCAACGGCAATCCTATAAGACATGAATTTGCTAATCTTACAAAAAGCCAATCAAGAAAAAATTTAGGATTACAGAATAAAATTACAATATGTATTATGGGCGGTTCTCAAGGTGCAAAACGTATAAATGAAGCGACTATAAATATTTTATCAGACCTGTCTTTAAAATTAAATTTACAAGTAATTTTCCAAACCGGTAAAAAAAATTATGATGATGTAATACGTAGACTGCAGCTGCTTTATCCTGATTATGAAACAGATAAAAATATAATTATTAAACCTTATTTTGATAACATGCCGGAAGTCTTAAAATCATGTGATATAGCGGTAACAAGGGCCGGCTCTTTAAGTATTTCAGAAATTTGCGCAAGTAATTTAGCACCGATTTTTATACCATATCCGTATGCCGCCGCTGATCATCAGAGAAAAAATGCAAAATATATGGTAGAAAAAAACGCAGGTTTATACTTAGAAGATGAAGATACCACACCAAAAAACCTTTATCATTTAATTGAAACACTTGTAATTAATCCTGAACAATTAAAATCTATACAAGATAATGCATACAGCCTTGCTAAATTTGACGGAACGAAAAAAATTGCACAGCTTGTAACAGATTGTATTTAAGACAAATTATTTAAATAATCTTTATTTGCTTCCAAAGCGTCTTTAGTTGCTGCTACAGAATAAATCGGATTAGAATTAAATACATATTTTGCCGCATTTAAAATATCTTCAGCTGTAATACTATCTATCATTTCAAGCTGCATATTTATATTATTTAAACCGTAATATGTTCCGGAACTATTTAATAATTCATAATTTTTATCATTATTTATTTCAAAATCAGAAAGAATTTGATTTTTTAATGCTTTTTTAGCACTTTCAAGTTCTTCCTCAGATACTTTTTCGTTTTTTATACGTTCAATGTTTTCATTAAAACCATCTATAGATTTTTTAATATTGTCAAAAGTGTTTTTACCTGTTTCGAGATTATTTGTAGTTGTTTCTATTTTCAATCCAATTGAACCGATATCATTAATGGTATCAAAACTTGAGGATACCGAATAACATAAATGTCTGGTTTCTCTCAAATCATTAAATAATCTTGATGATGGGCCTGCACCGAGAATTGTATTGAGCAAATTAAAACACAAATCATCCTTCATATTTCCGCTTTGCTTAAATTTGAATCCTTCGAGAATTTGAGCCTGATTTCGTTTGGTTTCTGTTGTATAAACCTGTGTTTTACCTATCGGCATAAAACTTTTTTGCAAATCTATATCTTTCGGTGCAACTTGAGCAAGTGATAAAACATTATCAAACACTTTTTGTTTCAATTCCGGATGTTTGGAGAATGGCCCTGTTACAACAATTCTTCCTTGAGATTTCGAAAGAATTTCGTTATATAACTGTTTTACATCTTCAATATTTATATTTAAAAGGCTTTTTAATTTATCTTTATTTGTATATTCAATATATGTGCCTTTATACATTTCTTTATCGTAATCATCATAAGCAGATGGTTCTGATGCTAAATATTGAGCTTTGCAGTACTCTACGGCAGAATTGAAATTTTTATCAGAAAAATCCGGAGAATATATTTTTTCTTTAATCAAATTAATTGCTTCGTCAGAATTTTTTATAGGAAAATCCGCACTAAGTATAATATTTTTATCCGTAGAAGAAATATTGCCGTCAATAGCATATTTATCAAAAAGAGTATTTATTTCTTCTTTAGATTTAAATTCTGTACCGTCTTTAAGCATTTTTGACAAAACATTTGCTACAGCAGCCTTTTGAGGGGTTATATTTTTAGCATCTAAAATAAACGAGTAATTTACAATGTCCGTATTTTCATCTTGCAAAATTATATTAAAATTATTTTCTGCCTTATATTCGGCAACTTTAGATATATCAAGAGGTGTTTTTTTATTTAATCCTGTAAATGACACAGAATTATTATAATTTTCATATACTCTTTGTTTTTTTGTTCCCGCAGGATGAACAACAACCATAGAGACTTTATTTAAATCAAAATATTTTTGTGCAGCGTAAATAAAATCGTTATAAGTCATCGAATCAATAATATTATTGTAATCGCTTATTGCATGCGGTGTCCCATTAAGAAAATTCATGCCGGCATAATAATTTAGTGCGTGTGAACACTGAAGCCATAAATCATTTTCTTTTTTCATTTTATTTTTTATTGCTTCGAATTCTTCTTGTGAAGGAGGATTTGTTTTAATACTTTCAATAACTTTATATATATCTTTTAATATTGGTTCTACAGAATTTTCCGTAACCGATGCTGAAATAATATTTGCACTCAAATCATCAGGTCTTGTCCCTAATCGTTCAGCTGATATATCTATATCTGCACCATATTTATTGTGCAAATTTTTTAATTTTGCGTTAGACAAGCCTAATAAAAGTGTTTCAACCGCACTAAGATAAATTTTATCATTTACATTTGCATTTTCAGGACCGACAAAGCCCAAATAAATTTCCGCATTACCTTCTTTTTTAGTAGAAATCAAATCTTGACGTATCGGTTTATCAATCGGTACCAACTTTTCGTGATATCTGTTTTGATTTGGAGCTTTATTGGAATTAAAATATTTTGAAACAAGCTTCATTGTTGTATCCGGCTCAACTTCGCCTGTTATAACAGTAACCATATTTGCTGGATAATAATTATCATTAAAATATTTTATTACATCTTCTCTTGTTAAAGCATCAATATTATCTGTTGAACCTGCTACCAAATCAGGAACATTCGATTCAATATTAAATAAATTTTTTAGCATTATGGATTCCGCTCTACTGGAATCATTTGACAAGCATCTATTAATTTCAGAATTGACAATATTTTTTTCTTTTTGTAATTTTTCTTCCAAAAATTTTGGAGTTTGAAGCATTCCCGAATGAAGTTGTATTTTATTTTCCAAATCACCTTCATCAAGCAATTGCGACTCTATATAATAATCAGTCACGGAAAAGGAAGTTGAAGCATTTGTCGAAGCGCCCATTTTGTTAACTTCACCAAAGAAATCTTTATCTTTTAAAGCCTCAGAACCGTTAAATAAATTATGTTCAATATAGTGACTTATTCCTCTCAACTTTTCAGGTTCATTTAAAGAACCAGTATTTACGTAAGTTTGAACAACTGTTGTACCGTCTTTCGGAATAATAACAATTTTTTGCCCGTTTGCAAGTTTATAACAATGCGCCTTCAAATTATTTGGCAAACTGATTTCTTCCACAAATTTGTATGGAATCGGAGTTCTGACATTATAATCAGCAGAAGAAAACGGAACTTCAGACGTTTGTGTCGGATTTGTGATCCCCAATTGACTTAAAATCTGATTACCTTTTCCGTCAGGGCTTATGAAATTTTTATATATCGCAATAGGATTTATCTTCATTTTAAAATTCTACCTGTTTATATAAAAACAATTTATTGCAAATTATTGCCTATGATTTTAAGAAATTTTAAAAATAGTTTGTTCCCTGTCAGGTCCAACAGAAACAATAGAAATCGGTGTTTCCAACACTTCTTCCAAACGTTCTAAATATTTACGCGCATTTTGAGGCAAATCCTGATAATTACGAATATTTGAAATATCTTCTCCCCAACCTTTATGAGTTTCATAAACAGGTTCTAAATACTTGTGAATATAAACATCTGTTGGGTAAGAAGTATAAATTTTACCGTTTCGTTTGTCTTTATAAGCTGTACATAATTTAATTTCATCAAATTTATCAAAAACATCAATTTTTGTAAGCGCGATAGAAGTTAAACCTCCAACCAAACAAGCATATTTCATTGTAACAGCATCAAACCAACCGCAACGACGAGGACGACCTGTAGTAACTCCAAATTCATGACCTACTTCACGAATTTCATCTCCGATTGAATCTGTCAATTCGGTTACGAAAGGACCTTCTCCAACACGAGTTACATAAGCTTTAGCAACCCCGATTACCTCATCAATCATTTTCGGTCCGTAACCTGAACCTGTAGAAGCTCCGCCGCCAACAGGATTTGAACTTGTTACGAACGGATAAGTTCCGAAATCTACATCAAGCATTACCCCTTGAGCACCTTCAAACAAGACTTTTTTGCCTTCTCGCTTAAAGTTTTCAAGCATTTGCTGCCATTCAAAACATACATAAGGCTCGAAAATTTTTGCATATTTTTCACAAAGCGCCAAAACTTCTTCTTTTGAATACGTTTTTAAACCATAAACTTCTTTCAATTGTTTATTTTTTAGAGGCAATATAACATCTAATTTTTCATTCAAAGCTTCAGGGGAATATAAATCTTGGATTTTTAAAGCAATACGAGCCATTTTATCCGTATAAGTCGGCCCTATTCCTTTTTTAGTCGTCCCGATTTTACCTTTTGAAGCGTTATCTTCACTATACCCGTCAATTTCCGTATGCCAAGGCATTGTGATAGTTGCAAGAGGGCTGACTTTCAAGCCTGACAAATCAATATTTTCTTTCTTTAATCCTTCAATTTCCTGTTCAAAATATTCCGGTAAAATTACTGTTCCGTTACCGATAAGACAAGTTTTACCTTTATATAAAATTCCGGAAGGAATTAAATGAAATTTAAATGTTTTCCCATGCGCAACAACAGTATGTCCAGCATTACATCCGCCTTGATAGCGAATAATCAAATCTGCGTCCTGAGCTAAAAGATCAGTAATTTTAGCTTTTCCTTCATCTCCCCATTGTGCACCTATTACAACTTTATTTGACATGATATATCCCTCTTTCCTAACTTATTTTAACATAAAAAAAAGTCCCGCAAACAGAAAGGTGCTTGCGAGACAATAATGTAAAGCGTATCGGGTCGGATTCGGTCACAACCCGATGTTATTAAAAAGCATTGTCATTGAGAACAACATACATTACGTCATCCTGAACTTGTTTCAGGATCTTTTTAATAAGCAAAATCTTTGAAGATTCTGAAATAAATTCAGAATGACAAAGATTTTGCATAATTTTAATTACTTAGATGTTGTTAAAACATAACGAGCCGCATCAGAATTAGGCTCTACTGTTGAATTGTAAAATTTTACAGGAAATATGTCGGTCATATTTGTAGCATTATTTGTTGGAACAATACAATCAGTTGTGTCTGCTTTTCCGTCAGAACAAGAAACTTCTTTGTTAGGTAACGTTGAGCCGTTTACGTCAATAAAGCCATAGCAAGGAGAATCTGTAGTACATGCTTTTGCGCCTGCTTCAAATGCAAACATCGAGCCATCAGCTAACGTATAAGCATGATATGCATTAGCGGCAAATGTTGTATTTATTTTAGAGTCATCTGCAGCGGTAATAGAATAGCTCTCAGAACTATTGCCTTTTCTAATTTTTAGTGTAGAAGGATCTACTACGTAAGTTTTACCTGATAAAGTATCATTTAAAATAGCACAGATAGTCGGGTCAACGTCAGCGGTATCTTTATGGTTCTCGCCAGCTGCATCTGCTGTTTGTTTACCTGCAGTACAAGCAGCACTTGTGTCACCATAATTCATGTCAGATTGAGCTTGTCCCATAAGAGCTGCTTGATTTAATGTAGACAATGATTTTTTAAACTGTGCTCTAAATTTTGCAGAGTTTGTGTTTGCAATCAATGTAGGAATTGTCATTGCTGCAACTACCCCAATAATACCGAGTGTAATAAGAACTTCAGCTAGTGTGAAACCCTTAGATTTCGATGGAAGCATGTTTGTGTGCGTAGCACATTGTGCAAGTGTAAATGCGTTGTTTTTTTTCATAATCTTTTCACCTTTCTTTTTGCTTTGTCGTAACAACTTTTTGCTTAATACTTATGTATTAATAACAATTATCTATATATATTATGTCATATCATGCCAAGTTTGTCAAGTGTAATTGTCATGACTGAGCATATTTTATATTTTAGATTGGTCGTAAAATATACAAAAAGGATATTATGGCGATTTTAAGTAAACTATTAGGGCAAAGAATAAAAGATTTAAGAAAGCGCAATAAACTTACTCAAGCTGCACTTGCCGAAATTATCGGTATGGAAACTACAAATTTGTGCAAATTGGAAAATGGCGGTCAGCTTCCAAAAGAAGAAAATATTGAAAAAATTGCCAGAGCTCTTCAAATTAATATAAAAGATCTTTTTGATTTTGGTTATATGAAATCATTAAACACTTTAAAAGAAGAATTAATAGAAATAATAAATAATTCTACACGTCAAGATTTGGAACTTTATTACAAAATTATTATGGCAATAAAAGAAGCATAGTTGACGAAATTTGGCATAAGTGTAATAATCAATCTATGTTCAAGTATTATGGAAAATTTGCACCATATTTATTTTTATTACCTGCAGGGATTGTATTAATAATATTTTTCTTTTTACCGTTTTTTCAGACAATCGGTTTAAGTTTTCTTGATTATTCAAATAACATTTATAATCCGAATTTTACGGGTATAAATAATTACATTGAAATTTTGCATAATCCGATATTTTATAAAGTAATGTGGAATACTGTATTATATTTAATTGTTGCAGTACCGATTTTAGCAATTTTCCCGTTATTTCTCGCAATTTTGATAAATCAAAAAATTCGCGGGATAACTTTGTATAAAATTCTCATATATCTTCCGGTAATTGTATCTATTGTAGTTGCTGCGATTGCTTTCAAATGGCTATACGCACAAGAAGGAATTTTAAATTATATAATGCAATTATTGCATCTTCCTGCTATAGGCTGGCTTACAGATCCTAAATACGCAATTTATTCCGTTATAATTGTGACCATTTGGAAAGGGATCGGGTATTATATGATGATATATTTGGCAGCATTAATGAGTGTTCCCAAAGAATTATATGAAGCTTGCGATATTGACGGTGCGAATTTTTTAACTAAACATTTGACGGTGACGGTTCCGCATATAATGCCTACAATTGCATTGGTTTCAACAATTAGCTCTATTTCTGCGATGAAAATATTTGCAGAAATTTATGTTATGACAAAAGGCGGGCCTTTAAATTCAACAAAAACAATTGTTTATTATATTTACGAAAAAGCTTTTGAAAATCTTGATTTGGGTTATGCTAGCGCTATGGCAGTAATATTACTTGTTATAGTTATGATTTTTTCATTGGTGAATATTTTATGTTTTGAACGGGGGAAATATAAAATATGAAGATAAAATTAAAAAATATACCGACTCACGTTATATTAATAATAATTTCATTATTATCAATATTCCCGTTTATTTGGCTTTTATCAACGTCTTTAAAAGGTGCGGGAGAAAATATTTTTGCATATCCGCCTACTATAATTCCTAAAGATTTTACTTGGGCAAATTATACGGGAGTTTGGCAAAGAGTTGATTTATTGCGATATTTTATAAACAGTATGATTGTTGCCGGTGCAACAGTTTTATTAAATCTTATTTTATCTTCACTTGCCGGATATCCGCTTGCCAGAATGGAATTTAAAGGAAAGAAAATAGCTTTCTTCTCTATACTTGCAACTATAATGGTGCCGTTTCAGGCGATTATGCTTCCTGTTTATTTAATTACCTTAAAGCTTCATTTGGTGGACAGCGTAAATGATACGATGGGATTTATCGGCCTTGTAATGCCTTTTGCAGTAAGTGCTTTTGGAATATTTCTTATGCGTCAGGCTTTTTTGGCAATCCCGCGGGAAATGGAAGAAGCTGCAATAGTTGACGGATGTAATGTTTTCCAAGTCTTTTTAAAAGTTCTTTTGCCAATGGTAAAACCAACTCTTGCCGTGCTTGCGATTTTTACTTTTATCGGTTCGTGGGGCGAATTTTTATGGCCAAGTATCGTATTAACCAAAGAAACTATGTATACTTTACCTGTCGGTGTTAATAACTTGCAAGGTATGTTTTCTTCAAATTGGCGATATATAGCAGCAGGCTCTATAATTTCAACAATTCCGATTATAATATTTTTCCTTGCAATGCAAAGATATTTTATCTCCGGAGAAAATGAAGGAGCCGTAAAAGGTTAGGGGTAAATATAATATAATATAATATAATTTAATTAGAATAATAATCCTAATACAAACAAATGAAAATCATAAGCAAATAATATTCCAAAGACTGCACCAACAAAAACTTCTGTAGGAGTATGTCCTAAAAGTTCTTTTAATTTTCCGCCAACAGCCTTCATATCATGCTTATGCATTTCTTCCATTACTTTGTTTAAACAAGCTGCCGTTTTCCCTGCTGCACGACGCAAACCCGCTGCATCATATAAAACAACCATAGAAAAACCTATTGCTATTGCAAAAGAAATTGAATCAAAACCTTCTAAAATTCCAACCATTGTTGATAAACCCATTACTCCGGCAGAATGAGTACTTGGCATTCCGCCCGTAGTTGTAAATATTTTGAAATTTATTTTTCTGGTTTGTAGTGTAAATAAAATAAATTTTAAAATTTGGGCAAACATAGCGGATAAAATTCCGCAAACTATAATTTCATATCCGTTATTTAAAATTAGTGCCCTAAATGTATCTAAAAGCATTATAAACCTACCCTCTTAACAATTTTATCAATAATCTCCTCAAAAATTTCAGATTGGAAATTTTGTTTTTCCATTATATCATGACATTTTTCTATCAGGCAAGAAAATTTACATTTTGCTTCGTCTAATCCATATAGTCCGACATAAGTGAGTTTTCCTTCTTCTTTATCTTTGCCTAATGTTTTTCCCATTTCTTCAAATGTAGAAATTTCATCTAATATATCGTCTGCAATTTGAAATGCCAAACCAAATGTTCTTGCAAATTCCCCAACGGAATTTATTTTATTATCATCCGTTCCTGCAATAATTGCGCCTGTACGCATGGATAACTGAAATAAATCAGATGTTTTATGATAATGAATAAAATCTAAAACTTCTTCTTTATTCTTAATTAAAGTATTCTTTTCAGATTCAATATCAACAACCTGACCGCCAATAACACCGCGAGCACCTGCAAAATTAAAATATTCTTTTAATATTTTTAAAATAATTTCAGATGATAAATTCTTGGAATATTTTACAATGATTTCGGGAGCATAAGTTAAAAGGGCATCTCCTGCCAATGTTGCGATAGCTTCACCAAAAACCTTATGATTGGAAGGTTTGCCGCGTCTAAAGTCATCATTATCCATACAAGGTAAATCATCATGAATTAATGTCATTGAATGGTACATTTCAATAGCGCATGCTGTTGGAATTGCAAGTTCAATATCACCGCCAAGAATTCTACACATTTCCAAACACATAATCGGCCTTAAACGTTTTGCAGGAAGCATAACTGTATACTTCATTGATTTAAATAAGTTTTGCGGATATTCAATTTCTATAAATTCATCCAGCTTTTTGTTAATAAGTTCAATATAATCATTCATTTCCATTTGAGTTAATTTCCTTATAAATCATTTGTTTTTGAGTGTTGCGTGAAGCCATGCGTTTTTTTTCGCTAATTTTCGCAACTTCTTTATTATTTTGCAGTTTTTGATGTGTTTCTTTTTTTATACCATTATATTTTACGTGTTCTTTATATTCAAACGCCTCTTGGACAAATTCAAGATAACTTTCATATCGCGAAGAATCAATTTTATCAAGATTTTTTAATACCTCGCATCCTATTTCATTTATATGTAAACAATCGGAAAATTTACAAGAGAATTTATATTTAGATATTTCATCAAATAATAAATCAACATCTTTCGGAAGAATAAAATCAAATTTTACATTACTAAAACCCGGCGTATCTACGATAAACGTATTACTATCCAGAGAAACGATTTCACAATGTCTTGTTGTATGAGTGCCCCGATTTAATTTTTCACTGACAGATTTTGTTTTAAGTTTAACATTTGAATTTAATGCGTTAATTAAACTTGATTTCCCGACGCCGGAATTTCCGCATAACGCGGAGATTTTATTATTTAAAATTTTTGCAAAATCCTCTATTCCTATTTTTTCCAATGCTGATGTAAAAACTATTTTGTGTCCTAAAGCACCATAAATAGAAATTATTTTGTCCTGTAATTCAGAATCCAAGCCTAAATCTTCTTTATTGAAACACAATACAACAGGTATTTTATAATATTTTGCCAGTGAAATATAACGATTAAGTTGATGAAAATCTAACTCCGGCTGTTTTAAGGCAGAAACGACTACAATTTGATCAATATTGGAAACAGCAGGTCGTTTTATAAAACTTTTACGCGAATAAATTTTAGAAATTACATTATTTTCAAATTCTACAAAGTCACCCGTAACTATGGAAAGTTTTTGTTTTTTTAAAACTTCACGAATTTTACATGGAAAAACCTCTGCGCTCTGAGCTTTTACATAATACAAATCCGAATGAATTTTAAAAATTTGTCCTTTCATGTAAAACGATTTTACTATAAACAAGATGAATTTTATTATATAATGTATTTATGATTACAAAAATCGAATTGGATAAATTAGTTGAGAAGTATGAAAACAAAGAATTTATAAAAAACGATCCCGTTCAGTTTATACATCTTTTTAAATCAAAAAAAGATTCTGAATTAGCCGGTTTTATTGCATCTTTACTTGCTTATGGCAGCAGAGAACAATTTATTAAAAAATTAAATAATTTGTTGATTGATATAGCCCAAAAAGAACCTGTAAATTTCATTCAAAATTTTGAACCGGAACTTATTGGTGATTTTAATTACAGATTTGGTAAGCCAACAGATTTTATATCAATTTTTACAATATTGAAAGAATTATATAACACATCAAACGGACTTGAGGATTTATTTTTGCACGGTAAACAGCAAGAAAAAATATTTGAAACTGTTGTAGATTATTTTTATGCAAGAGCAGATAAAAATGTTGGTCAAGGATTTTATCATATGATTCCAAATCCGCACAATGGTGGTGCAATGAAGCGAATGTGTATGTATCTTCGCTGGATGGTTCGCAAAGGGCCGGTTGATATAGGAATTTGGAATTTTATAAATCCGTCAGAATTATATATTCCATTAGATGTCCATGTTGGCAGAATATCACGTCAAATGGGGCTTTTAACAAGAAAAGCAAATGATTTTAAAGCTGTTATAGAATTAACAAATAAGCTTAAAGAATTCTGTCCGCAGGACCCTGTAAAATATGATTTTGCAATGTTTGGTTACGGCGTAAATTCAAAGAACTGACGTATTATTTCTTTACTTAACCAATCTTAAAAAATTCTCGCGCAAAAAAAATTATGTATTAGGATAATAAAAAAGGATTTTACATGCCTGTAGTATCAAAAGAAACTAAAAAGAAAAATAATGAAAATTTAATTCCGCAAAATATAGAAGCGGAAGAAGCTATATTAGGTGCGGTTTTAGTTAATCCTGAAACGTTATCAAAGGTTTCGGATGTAATTTTACCTGCAAGTTTTTATAAACCTGCTCACAGATATATCTATGAGGCAATGATTCAATTATTTAACAGTGGTGATAATATTGATATTGTGTCTGTTTCTGATGTATTAAGCTATAACGGTAAGCTTGAAGCTGTCGGGGGAAGGGCTTATATAAATGATCTTGCAGAAAATACGATTACGACTTCAAATATTTCATATTACGCAAAAATTATTCAGGAAAAAGCTGTAAAACGTGCATTGATTAATGCCGGATCTGAGATTGTAAGTAAAGGATATGATCTTGAGCCAAGTGATGAATCGTTAGAACAAGCCGAAAAATTGATTTATGAAATCGGCTCTTCAAAAATGACTTCTGATTTGAAATCAATTAAAGATTTGGTTTTGGATACTTGGGATAACATTGAATATCGTTATAATCATAAGGATGAATTATCCGGAGTAAGAACAGGGTTTAATGAACTTGATACGACGCTTAACGGTTTGAATAAATCTGATTTAATAATTCTTGCGGCTCGTCCTGCGATGGGAAAAACAGCATTGGCTTTAAATATTGCACAAAATATTGCAATTAAAGAAAAAGTACCTGTTTGTATATTTTCACTTGAAATGTCAGCATCTCAACTTGTAATGAGAATGTTGTGTTCGCATGCGGAAGTTGATGCTCAAAGATTAAAAACAGGTAATATGCTTCAAAAAGATTTGGACAAACTTGCAATGGCGATGAATGATTTTAGTCAGGCGCAGATTTATATTGATGATTCAGGCGGGTGTACTTTAACTGATATCAGAACAAAATGCAGAAGATTAAAATCACAGCAAAAGGATTTAGGTTTAATTGTTATAGATTATTTGCAGCTTATTGAAGGAAGCGGTAAAGATGATCGTTTGCAACAAATTTCTGCAATTTCAAGAGGATTAAAAATTCTTGCAAAAGAGTTAAATGTCCCTGTAATAGCGCTTTCGCAGTTATCTCGTGCAGTTGAAGGCCGTAACGACAAGCGCCCGATGCTTTCAGACTTGAGAGAGTCCGGTTCAATCGAGCAAGATGCTGATATTGTAATGTTTATATATCGTGCAGATTACTATGCAAAAGAGGATTCTGAAGAGGAAGAAAGTATTAAGGCAAATTCTAAGGGAATGTCAGAAGTAATTATTGCAAAACACAGAAATGGTCCTGTTGGAACTGTGAATTTGTTATTCCAATCAAATATTACGAAATTCAAGAACCCTATACCGAAAAATTTTGATGCGTTCTAATAGCTCCGAGCAGAGCCACGAGCGAAGCGAGAGACCGACACTGAAACGGCGGCACGCAGGTGACGGCGTTGGAAGTGGAAGCGTTGGCGTTTACTGCGAGGAGCGTAGCTCCGAGCAGAGTTGATTTTCGGTAGGGCGAAGTCGAGCAAAGTGTTAATATTATTAAAATTTTAATAACTCAGAAATATCAATTCCAAGCCCATTTGCAAGTTTATCTAAAATAACAAGCGTAGGATTTCTTTTAAGATTTTCTATTCTGCCAATATAGGTTCTATCAATGTCACATAGTAAAGCTAATTCTTCCTGAGAAAGATTCCTTTCTTTTCTTATAATTTTTAATTTGTTGGCAAACTTTTCTAAAATCTCTCTTGACATATAATTTAACTTATGGCAATATATGCCTATAGTCGACAGCCTATAGGCACAGAAGATAATATGAGTGTATTTCTCGATATAGCTAAAGAACAATATGAATATTATCAAGAAAACGTATTTTATCTTATTGCAAAGGGCGATACGATTATGGAGTTTTGTCTGACACCTATTATTAATAATATGAATGTCAGTAAAAAAGAGAAAGAAAAATTGCAAGAAATTGTAGATACTGTTAATCAAATAAAACAGCAACTAGTGAATATAAAAGAGAAAATAGACGGTATAAATATTTGAAATTTTACACGTTGTTCAAATATTTTATCAATTTTCTCAAATCTTTATTCCAAAAGCCGTTCCATTTTTTCTGGATAATATCAGCAGGTGACAAGCCTTTCATAGTGTAATCATCTAGCGGATTTAAAAACATTTCTTCACCTGTTTGAGCTTCTTTTAATGATTTGCGCGCAATAGATACAATTTCTTTTGCAAAATCTTTAATTTCAATATTTTTGATTTTTGCTTGTAATCCATGTTTTGGAACATTATAACGAAGTTCGCTATAATCCTTATATTGCAAGTGTTTCAATAATTCTTCACACTCTGACATCGCGTGATTGTCATACATTATGCCCTTATAAATTGCCACAATTGCATATAATAAATCTTTTCCAACGCAATCGTGATTGCGAATTTCGATAAAATTGCGCATTCTGACTTCAGGAAAACACAAATTCGCTTGTAATTCATAATCTTCAATCGTTGGGAAAAATCCTTCATAACCTTCATTCATAAATTCTTCAAAGGTTATATTACCATTTAATTCAATAGGACAACCTTCTCTTTGAATAAATATCATAGGAGTTTTCATTATACAGTCAATATAATCTTCAAACGAAAATTCTTCACTAATTTTTCCGTAAAAGCCGCAACGGTCGTTATCAGTATTCATCCAACTCAGAGCTCTAAAAGATTTATATCCTGTATCGACACCTCCGCGAATTGGGGAATTTGCAAACATTGCAGTCATAAATGGAGAAAGTTTATTTGCAAGTTTATATTTGCGCATAGCATCCTCTTCGGATTTAAAATCAATACAACATTGAATTCCTGCAGTTTCTCGCATCATAACATCCGATAAAATACCCCACAAATAATTTGCCATAATTTTATAACGTCTTTTAGGTATTATCTGAATAGATTTATATGTTGAATAAGGCGAAACACCGTAATTTAACAATTCCATATCAGGATTCATAACAGATTTAAATGCAAAATCTATATTTTCAATTTTTTCTTTTAATTGAAAAATTGTTCTTTCCGGTTTCAAGCTGAGTTCAACTTGCGATCCGGGTTCAAGAGTAATTGTATCGTGTCCTTTTGCAAGACCGATAATATTATCTGAATCTAATATATATGACCAATTATCGCTTTGAGCAAATCTTTCAATAAAATCTCTTATCCCGTTTGCTCCCCAGTAGTCAACTGATTTATATGAAGTTTTGGATATAGGCAATCTTTCATATTCTAAAGAAATTTTATAATCTTCTGGTAATGTATAACCTTTTGTGTAAAGTTTTAAAATTTCGCTTTTTTCTAAAACATTTTTTTGTTTCAATTTGACCATTTGCCATATCCCTTTATAAACTATAATACCATAACAAAATTTAAGATAACAAATAAATTATTTTTTAATATTCGCCTGTCTGTGATAAAATTTATAGTAAGATGAACTACTTTGACAGAGCAAAATATTTCAGAACAAAAAAAAGACTTGGACAAAATTTTTTGATTAATGGAGAAGTTATCCAAGATATAATCAGTTATGCAAATATTCAGCCGGAAGATACAATAATCGAAATTGGTCCGGGTGTTGGCTTTGTAACCGAACAACTTGTAAAATATGCAAAAAGAGTTATCGCAATTGAACTTGACGAGGAAGCTATTAAAGAACTGAAAAAATTAAATGCTCCAAATCTTGAAATCATACACAATGACATTTTAAAAACAGATATTTCATCATTATGTGATGAAAAAGTAAAAGTTGTTGCAAATATTCCGTATTATATAACCAGTCCGATAATTGCACATCTTTTAGGTGAAGTCGATGATTTAACCAATAAAAACCGCGCAAAGATTAAAGATATTATTTTAATGGTACAAGAAGAAGTTGCTCGCAGAATAACCGCAACAGAAAAATCTCAAGGTAAACAATACGGATTATTAACAATACTTTCTCAATTTTGGGCTGATGTTGAGATCTTACGACTTGTTGGCAGAAAATCATTTTTCCCTGCACCAAAAGTAAATTCCGCCTTAGTTAAGCTTATTGTAAAAGACAAACCTCGTCTTGAATTAAGTGATTATTCGCATTTTAGAAAAACAGTAAAAGCGGCTTTTGCTCAGCGCAGAAAAAACTTGAAAAATTGCCTGCTTAATGGAGGTTTTTCAAAAGAAACCGTATTTAAAGCATTATCAAATTTAGAACTGGATGAAAATATACGAGGAGAAAAGCTCTCTATTAAACAATTTGGGAAGTTGTCCGAGGAACTTTTAAAATCATGAATAATATTACAATAAAATGTCCGGCAAAAATAAATTTAAATTTGAAGATAATCGGCAGGCGTCCTGACGGATTTCATAATATTGAAAGCGTTATGCAAACAATAAATTTATATGATTATCTAACAATAAAAACAGAAGTCGCAAATGAAACTATAATAACATTAAACGGCAATAATGATGAAATCCCTTATGATAAAAGCAATCTTGTTTATAAAGCAGCAGAACTTTTTTGCAAAACAATTTCAAAGAATGTAAATATTAATATTTTTATTGACAAGCATATTCCTGTATCAGCAGGACTTGCCGGCGGGAGTACGGATGCTGCGGGAACATTATACGGTTTGAATGAATTATTTAACAAGCCATTAACAGAAAAACAGCTTCATGAATTATGTTCCCAATTGGGTTCTGATTTAAATGTTTGCCTTAAAGGCGGACGAATTTTTGCAAAAGGCAGAGGCGAAATTTTAGAGTCTCAACCTTTTAAAGAATTCAATTTAAGTATAATAAAACCTAAAAATCTTGGTATTAGCGCAAAAGAAGCTTATACCAAATTTACCCTTAAAGATAAAACTGACGCGAACCGCAAAATTTATGTAAATGATTTAGAATGGGCGGTAATTAGTGATTATCCTCAATTACAATATATTAAAAATAAATATCCGCAAGCGATTATGACAGGATCAGGATCTGCTTATTATTTAATTGATAATAATTTTGATTTTGAAAAAGATTATATTGTTATAAATGAACTAAAAAGTATACCTTATGGAGTAAGCTGTACATAATATTTATTAAGGGTAAATAACGGATAGAAATAAATATTTGTTAATTTCCAATAGACCTCTTTCTTTGTTCGGGCAAAGAAAGAGGTCAGAAAGCGGATTGCGAGCA
>CAYVSD010000012.1:0-35065 GCA_964453315.1 uncultured Muribaculaceae bacterium
CGGCGTTCCGTGTTTTAGCCTTAGAGGCAAAAGCCTCAGCTAAAACAACTTCAGCCTCGGCTCGCAATCCGCTCAACGTTTCCGTTGACGCACGCTCAACTCTCGCTTCGCTCGTGGCTCTGCTCGGGTTGGTAATCTCTTGTGCAGTCTTGTTTTCGCTAATCTGACTGCCGTGAGAGTCTTTATTTAAGCTATAAAAGCCCCCCCCCCCGAGGTTGTAATGCAGTCAGAGAGCGGGTTTCAGACTGATTGAATAATTCTTGTTCTTGCATCTGTTCCTCGCTTTCCTTAATTTTTTCATGTAATTACCAAAGTTATTTATTCATAACTCCTATTTATTATAATAAGATATTTTTGAATTTTTTCAAGGGTAAGAATAAAAAAAATTTTTATGTTATATTTATCTCGTGGATAAACAAATTACGAGGAAAAAATGAAACAAAGCTATTACCCGCAGGAAATTGAAAAAAAATGGATGAAATTCTGGGATGAAAACAAGGTTTTTAAAACAGAAAATATTTCCGACAAACCTAAATATTACGCATTATCTATGTTCCCATATCCGTCCGGAAAACTTCACATGGGACACGTTAGAAATTATACAATTACAGACGTTATCGCACGTTTTAAAAAAGCAAACGGATTTAACGTACTTCACCCAATCGGCTGGGATAGCTTTGGATTACCGGCAGAAAACGCTGCAATGAAACACAACGCTGACCCCGAAAAATGGACCGATGAAAACATTGCCTACATGACACAACAATTAAAAATGCTCGGGTTGTCTTACGACTGGGACAGAGAAGTAACCACCTGCAAGCCTGATTATTACAAATGGACTCAATGGATTTTCTTACAACTATACAAAAAAGGACTTGTGTACAAAAAAGAAGCTGCCGTAAACTGGTGCCCTGATTGCGGAACAGTTTTAGCTAACGAACAAGTAATCGACGGCAAATGCTGGAGATGCGATTCAGAAGTTGAGAAAAAATACCTCTCTCAATGGTTCGTAAAAATAACCCAATATGCAGACGAATTATTAAAAGATTTAGACCTTTTAACAGGCTGGGGCGATAACGTTAAAACAATGCAAGCCAATTGGATAGGAAAATCTCACGGTGCAATTTTCCGCTTCCCTGTTATTGATGCGCCATCAGGCGAAAAAATAGACGTTCCTGTTTACACAACAAGACCCGACACCGTTCACGGCATAACCTATCTTGTTGTAGCGCCTGAATACAAAGACATTGAAAAACTTACAACAGCCGAAAACAAACAAGCCGTTGAAGAATACCGAGCAAACGCTCGCAAAATGTCCGAAATCGAAAGACTTTCAACAGACCGCACAAAAACAGGTGTTCCATTAGGAACTCACTGCAAAAACCCGTTTACCGGAGAAACTTTCCCTTTATGGACAGCGGATTATGCTTTAGTTGAATACGGAACCGGCGCAGTTATGGCTGTACCGACCCACGATACAAGAGATTTTGACTTTGCTAAAAAATATAATCTGCCAATGAAGGTAGTAATTCAAAACCCTGAAAACCCGTCAAACTGCGAAACCGAAGCATATACGGAAGAAGGTATTTTAATTAATTCAAACGAATTTGACGGAATGAAAAACACCGAAGCCAAAAAAGCCATAACAGAAAAAGCTGTAAAAGAAGGTTTTGGCGAATTTAAAACTCAATATCGTTTACGTGACTGGTTAATTTCCCGTCAAAGGTACTGGGGCGCGCCAATTCCTGTTGTGTATTGCGACAAATGCGGTATTCAGCCTGTTCCTGAAAATCAATTACCTGTTTTATTACCAAAAGACGTTGATTTTTCAGTTGTCGGAAAATCCCCAATCACAACATCGCCAACATTTAAAGACACCGTTTGTCCTGTTTGCGGAGGACACGCAACCCGCGAAATGGATACAATGGACACGTTTATTTGCTCAAGCTGGTATTATTTAAGATATGCCGATGCAAATAACGATAAAGAATGTTTTAATAAAGACATCGTAAATCATTGGCTGCCTGTTGATCAATATGTAGGCGGTATTGAACACGCAATACTACATTTGTTATACTCAAGATTTTTCACAAAAGCATTACGCGATTGCGGACTTTTAGATTTTGATGAACCGTTTAAAAACCTTCTTACTCAAGGTATGGTACTCAAAGACGGTTCAAAAATGTCAAAATCCAAAGGAAACACCGTTGATCCAGATGAAATCTTTGAAAACTACGGAGCAGACACAGCAAGATTATTTATCTTGTCCGATTCCCCTCCAGCACGCGATTTTGACTGGTCAGATGCAGGTGTTGAAGGCTGCTACAAATTCTTAAACAGAGTTTGGCGACTTGTTTCATCAAATGCCGAAAACATTTCTCTTGACTACAAAATAAATCCTCAACTTGCAAAAGACAATGACGATCTCGTACGTATAGTTCACATGCAAATTAAAGGAATTACTAACGACATAACAAACGAATTCCAATTTAATACGGTAATCTCAAAATACCGCGAGCTTGTAAACGCAATATACGATTGGCAAGCTAAAAAATCGGAACTTAATGACGAAGACAAAAATGTTTTGAGTTTCGCAATTGTTTCAATGCTAAAACTTATGTCTCCTGTTGCTGTTTATTTGACAGAAGAAGCTTGGCACGAACTTGGCGGCGAAGGCTCTATCCACGATCAACCTTGGTGTAAATGGGATGAAAACCTCGCAAAATCAAGCTCTATAACACTTGTTGTTCAAATTAACGGCAAAGTTAAAGATAAAATCGACGTTGACGCGGAAATTTCCAAAGAAGATATGGAAAAACAAGCTCTTAACAGCGATAAAATAAAAGCTTTAACCGAAGGAAAAACAATAGTAAAAGTTATTGTCGTTCCTAAAAAACTTGTAAATATTGTTGTTAAATAAATTATTAAAATAATAAGGCGGCGGCTTTAAATAAAGCCGCCGCCTTATTGTTTATACAAGTTCTTTTAAATAATTAGGAAGTGCAAAACGCGCATTATGATAATCTTTATTATAAATTTTACACGTTGGAATTATCTCTTTTGCTCGTTCATCATTGTAATATTCAAGCGGTTTTACATCCTGAGAACAAAATGCCCAAGCCCAATAACCACCGGGATAAGTCGGGATATTGGATGTATATGTTGAAACAACATTGAATACCTTACGTAATTGATTATACATTTTTGCAACAGAATCTTTTTGAGCAAAAGGAGATTCAGATTGCGCAACCATAATACCACCTTTTTTAAGTGAATTTCTTACATTAGTATAAAATTCATCCGTAAATAAGCCTTCCCCAGGGCCCATAGGGTCTGTTGAATCTATCAAAATAATATCAAATTCATCTTTTTTATCTTTAATATACTCAATTGCATCCTGCACAAGTATTTCAACTTTCGGATTATCAAGTTCACAAGCAATTGTCGGTAAAAACTTTTTACAAGCTTCAATTACCATACCGTCAATTTCACATAAAACAACTCTTTCAACCGTTTTATGTTTCAAAACCTCACGAATTGTACCGCCATCGCCTCCGCCTATTACAAGAACCGATTTCGGACATGGATGCTGCATCATAGGAATATGCGCAATCATTTCATGATAATGATATTCATCTCCTTCTGTTGTCATCATTAAATCATCAAGTGTTAAAACCCTGCCCAAATCAGACTCGGTTTCAAAAATTTCTACCTTCTGAAATGGAGAATTATCCGAAAATAAAACTTTACCTGCCTTTATCGCTATACCAAATCCACCAGGAGTTATTTCATGATAATATCCATTCTCTATTCCGTTTTTCATTTTTATCTGCCTTTCTCTTTCGTCAGACCCAACGCCCAACTTACTAATCTCTTCTCTTATTTTCCTAAAATATGTATATGCAAATGGAAAACTTCCTGTCCTGCTTCTTTCCCTGTATTAATTTGAGTTCTGTATGACTTTAAACCGATTTGTTTAGTAACATTTTTAACTGTTTGTAATAGTTCTGACATTAAATTTGTATCTTCAAGTTCATTTAATGACGGAACATGGACTTTCGGACACACCAATAAATGTATCGGCGCTTTTGGATTTATATCCTTAAAGACAACCGTATTCTCGCTTTCATAAACAAATTCCGTATTAAAATCCCCATTTATAATTTTACAAAAAATACAATCTTCACTCATTATTTTCCTCCAATCTTCTTTGCAAGTGAAAGTCCCGCAGGTAACGGAAGTATCACGTTTTCATAATTCGGATTTGACCCGATATCATCCAAAAACGGTATGACTTTTTTATAATGCGAAAGTATGTTATCGCATGCAATATAACCGCCTTTATTTAAATGCGGATCAATAAATCTGAAAAATTTAATATATTGCGCCTTATTAGCATCAATAAAAGCAAAATCAATCTTGTAGTCATCAGGCAAATACTCCAATATTGTCGCAGCATCCCCTTTTTTGGTTTCTATAATGTCGGAAACTCCGCATTTTCCGAAATTTTCTTTTGCAATATCAAGTCTTTTATCATAAAACTCAATCGTTGTAAGCCTTCCGCCGGTTTTTTTCAAAGCTTTTGCCAGCCAAATTCCCGAATAACCGTTTGAAGTGCCAACTTCTATAACATTTTTACTTTTAGAATCAACAATTAAGTTGTATAAAAACTCCGCTGTTGTACGCGAAATATTCCAAAACTCCTTTTGAGTTTTTTCAAGTTCTTTCAAAATATTTTGTGTTGTTTGGTCAAAAGAATCTATAATCATTTAATCGTTTTAACCCTATCCAATACAACAATTGTTCTAACAGGAACTTCTAACGGGCTTGTTTTTACAATATCTTTTGTTTTTGTATCAACTACCGAATAAACACCTGAACGAGCATTAGTAATCATTATTAAATCAGAATTTTCAATAGGCGTAATATTTGTCGCAAAAGAATTTGTATCTAAAAACAATTTATCCGTAACAACATCATCAACTGTTGAAAGAACTTCAACTATATCATCTGTTGCACCAAGAACATACAATTCATCACCCGCAACATACATATCGACAGGCTTTTCACAAACTTCAAGTTCTGCCATTAAATTCCGTGTGTCATAATCCACAATAGCTAATCTTGCCTGAGTCCTGCTTGTTACATATATTTTACCGTTTGAATAAACTATTTTAGAAATATTTGGAAAACTGCCGATATTTCTTAAAAGATAATTATTATCTAATTCAACCGCCCAAATATCATTTTTATTACGATCTACATAAAATATTTTTGTCCCGTCAGAACTTAAAGTTAATTTTTCACATAAACCATTTATTTTAAGCTGTTTTTTTAATGTCATTGTCTCTAAACTCAAGACAAAAATACTTGAACTTTGACCGGATGAAATATAAGCAACTTTGTTTGCATTATCAATCAAAATTTGCTCGGGATATACTTCAAAATTAACCTGTTTAATTACTTTTTCATCCATTAATGAAATAATATTCATCTTTTTGGAATCAAAATAAGTAACAAGTAAATATTTTCCGTCATAACTTTTCATATCATTTATGACAAAATCTTGTGATAATGAATAACCTGCAGCTTTTGAATTTGAATTTACGACCTGAATATTTTTATTAATACCTGAGGAAATATAGAAGGTCTTATTATTCAATTCATTAACAGGTGTTGTTTTCTTATTCATACCCCTTGTATTATTAATCCTCAAACCGTTTTCCTGAGTAATAGTAACGTCAATATCACCGATTAT
This sequence comes from uncultured Muribaculaceae bacterium, assembly GCA_964453315.1. Lineage (GTDB taxonomy): Bacteria > Cyanobacteriota > Vampirovibrionia > Gastranaerophilales > Gastranaerophilaceae > Zag111. The sequence continues at coordinate 5,759 of CAYVSD010000012.1, forward strand.
GCCCTTTAAATTTTCCGGAATTACAAGCCCCTTTGGCAATAAAATCTCTTGAGGAAGAAGTCCCGATTGAAGCTCATTTGGAGGGTTTGTCATATTTAATACAGTTTTTTTACCATTAGAATTTATAACTTTTAATAAAACAAATCCATTATTGAAAATCACCATATCAGGCTTTTGCTTCATCGTTTCATTTGCAGGATATGTTGATTTTATAGCAATTTCTTCGACTTTTGGAGGATTAGCGGGAAAAACGGGAAGATACATTGTATTATCCGGCAAAATTATTGCACCATCAAAACGAAAATCTGTTTTTGGGAAAGTTTGATTTACAAAATCTTTAAGCTCCGCAGGGACTTCCAATGAAAATACCGGAACAGACGTTAATATAAAAATTATTAATGTAAAAAGAAATTTGCGCAGCATTTATTTGAAAACTCCTTTAACTTTGGACATAATCGACTTTTGATGTTCTTTGCCCGTTCTTAATTCATATAATTTTTCATACAATTTCTTTTGTTCATAGTTCAAATTAGTGGGTACAATAATTTTTAACACAACAATATGATCCCCGCGCTGAGAAGGTCGTGATATTACAGGAACTCCGGCACCTTTAATTTTAACAACACTTCCATATTGAGAGCCGGCAGGAATTTCTATTTCCTTATCACCGTCTAGCGTTTTAATTGTAACAACATCGCCTAATACAGCCTGTTCCGGAGAAATCTTCAATTCTGTAAAAACATTTATTCCGTCACGTTTATAATAATCAGATTGTTCAACATGAACAACTACAAATAAATCCCCGTTAAGACCGCCGTTCACACCGCAATCACCGCCGCCTGATACGCGCATTTTAGAAAGATTATCCACCCCTGCAGGAATTTTTATTTCAATTTTCTTCTCTTTATTTACCTGACCGCTACCTGAACAAGTTTTACAAGGCTTTTCAATAATTTGTCCCGTGCCATGACATTTCGGGCATGTAGAAATCTGTGCAAAATTTCCTAAAGGAGTTCTTGCAACAGTTTTTACCTGACCCGAACCCTTACATTGAGGGCATGTTTTCTTTGCTGTTCCTGCTTGAGCACCCGTTCCATGACAATCCGGACAAGATTCGAGATGTTCAAATTTTATTTCTTTATTAACACCAAACACAGATTCTTCAAATTTAATCTTTATGTCATAGCGTAAATCATCTCCGCGCTGAGGTGCATTCGGATCCGGTCTGCCGCCAAAACCAAAACCGCCGCCAAAACCAAAACCTGAACCGAAAAAGGACTCAAAAATGTCATTAAGATCCCCAAAACCGCCCGCAAAAGGACCGCCCGTATCAAAACCTGCATTCTTTAAGCCTTCTTCACCATATCTATCGTAAGTAGCACGTTTTGAATCATCTGATAATGTTTCGTAAGCCTTTCCGAGTTCTTTAAATTTTTCTTCCGCATCCGGAGCTTTATTAACATCCGGATGAAGCTCGCGTGCTTTTTTACGAAAAGCGGATTTTATTTCATCTTTGGAAGCATCTTTTGACACTCCCAGTATTTCATAATAATCTGACATTTTATTTTAAATATTCCCTACCAACTATTTATACTACAACTATTCGGCTGCCGCAACATTTACCATTGTCGGTCTTAACACTTTGTCACCCATCTTGTAACCCTTACGCAATTCTGCAATTACAGTATGTTCAGGATGCTCTGAAGTCGGGGTTTGCATAACAGCTTCATGAAAATTCGGATCAAATTCTTCTCCTATTGCCTTAATTTCTTCTAAACCTAATTTTGAAAGCGTTTCAAAAACTTGTTTCTGAATAAGATCAAAACTTTCTTTAATTTTAGCGGGATCATCAACATTTTCTAAAGCTTTATTAGCTCGTTCAAAATTATCCAAAACTTCAATAAGCTTTGTCAAAGCAGACTCTGTACCATAATTTAAAAGATTTTCGCGTTCTTGAGCCTGACGCTTGCGATAATTGTCAAAATCTGCAGCCAGTCTGACATATTGCTGATTTAAATCATCATATTTTTTTTGAAGTTCAGATTCAGATTCTTCTGAAACAACCTCTGTTTGTGCTTTTTCTTCCGATTGATTGTTATCATCAATTACATTTTCGCTAAATGGATTTGAATTATTTTCACTCATAGAAATTCCCTCATTAAAATACTATATACTTTAATTATAATTTATCAAATTGAATAAACAAGGAAAATTTATTATTTTTTAATAATTACAATCACAGAATAATATTATTCGCACTACAATAAGAAAACAGCATTTGCTTTTTATCTTCTGAGTATTTTTTAATATAAAAATTACCTGTTTCTTTTAATACAATTTCAAGTGCTTTATCAAACATTTTTAAAGCACCTTTTAAATATTTTATTTTATCACCAGATTCAATTGCACCTATCTCTTGATAATATGATCCGTAAAGAACATACAAGCGAGAAAGCAAATCATTCATACCATATTTTTGTGCAATTTTTATTGCCGATTCGATATTGATTTTCGCAGTTTCATAATCAGAAATTTCAATATGTGCAAGTGCAAGAATGATTTTTAATTTTACAATAAAAAAATAATTATTAATACGCGGGTTTTGCGCAATTTCTAGGGCTTGATTTGCAATATCAATTGCACTTTTTGGATTTTCGGCAATAATCGTAGCTTCTGCTATTAAATACCATGTTAAAAGCGCACCAAATGATATTTTCTCTTTAGCAAAATATTCTATTTGCTCGTCATAAATTTTTATAGCTTGTTTTGCCTGATTATCATCTTTATATGTTTTTCCCAAAAAAACTTTCAGTATATTTTTTGTAAACGTATCTGAAGTATTATTTGCATAAGTAACGGCATCGAAAAGAATCTCGCGAATGCCCTCATAATCCTTCAACATGAACTTATTTGTTATATAAATCAAATTCCACCGAGAAATTGCACCTGAATCCATTACATTAGAACGATATTTTTGTTCTATTTCTTCAAGCACATTAAATGATTTTTTGAAATCCCCTTTTACAGTATTTGCATAAGCCAAAACAAGTTTTGCCTTACATATAAATAATTGGTCGCAAACTTTCTTTTTCTCTATATCTTTAAAAAGCTTCGCCAAAACCTCCAACGAACGATTATTTCCTTGAAGTGCCAAAGCCCAAGCGAGAATTAAATTAACCCTTAAACTTATATCACTAACCATCTCTAAAGATATGTTATTATCTAGTTTTGGTTTTAATAAATACGAATTTAATTTCGGAGAAATATCATTATCAATTAAATCAATAATTTCTCCGCAGTTACCTATATTTAACAAAGAAGATAATTTCGAAGCTTTTACAAGGGCAATCTCAAGGCCTTGAGAAGGTTTTAACTTCTTCAATACATTATCAACACATTCAATATGCCCAAAGTAATTTCCCGTTTTACTACAACATTTTGCAAGATAACCCAAAAGCTCTATTTCTTTAACGTCATTATTATTTTCTCTTGCATTTGATATTGCATCAGGCAAATACTCCATAGCATCTTTCGGAGCATATCCTGTCAACAATTTACCTAAACGCTCGCTAATATTGTAACGGATATTCAATGTTTCACTTTCATTAAATTCATTTATTAACGCAAGACATTGTTTTTGAGAAATAACATATAAATTAATATCCCCAACATAAGAAGCAAAACGCGTAGTCTTAGTCCATATATCAAATGCCATTCGATTTTCTTTTAAATTGTGAGTAATCATTGACATAGCCGCATTTGTATTAAGATTATACAAACTAAGAGCTTTACCGATTTTTATATTTATATCTTGGAAAAACGAATTCTTAGGAATATTTTTTAATATTGTTTCCCACAAATATAAACTGTTAAATTCATAATAATTTTCATTATAAAATCTTATAAAATTGAATTTTACAAGATAAGATATTATATGATTAAAATTAGCCAAATCATAAGAAAAAATTTCTTTTAAAAGCAAAAAGTTAATTCTATCACCCAAAATTGCAGCCGCACAAAGAAGTTTATAAGCTTCAGAATTATTTTTCTTTAATATGTTAACTCTTTCCTTTACCAAAATGTTAAATTTATCAGGTAAAAGAAAAGCTTTATCAGAAATTTGACAATCCAAAGAATAACTCATAGCCTGCTCAATAAAAGCAGGATTGCCTTTACTTTTTTCAAATATTACCTCTTTTTCACGCGGGGTGACATATTTAGAATTTTCACCATTAAAATTTTCTTCAAACTCCTTTTTTGTAATCGGAGCAAGAGATATATCCAAAAAATAACTCAAATCTTTATCATCCGGCCCGAAAAAACTACTTAAAGGCTTATTTTCATTATATATTGCAATAAATTTTAAATTTTTCCAATTAGACTCTTTTTGCAAAAAATTATTTAAAAATTCCGCACTAAAGCCGTCTATAAAATCAAAATTATCTACAACAAAAATAAATTTGCCTGTATTTATTAACGCATTGAAAACCTTATCCAAGATACCATAAGTACGTTTTTTATTAATTATTATATCTTCAAAATCACCCTCATTTGAATTATATAGAAAATTAATAAAATTAGAAATTTCAGAACTGTTCAAAAATTTAAAATTTTTGCTGAAATAAGAAAATGCATCTTTTCTCATTTCATCACTTTTAACAGAAAAATTCGGCAAATTAAGCAAATTCAGCATCATATCTTGAATTACCCCGCCTGATGTAACCTGAGTTAACTGTGTACATTTGCCGATGCACCATTGTAATTTTTCCGATTTTAGCTTTTGAATTAAATTATTCAAAAGCGTACTTTTTCCAATTCCATTTTCACCGGAAATAGATATTATTTTCTTTTTATTAGAAACTATACCTTCATATATTTCATTTAATGCTTGAGTTCTTGTATATAATTTAGGAATATATTTAAGTAAAAGTTCTTCTTGAGATTTTTCTTTAAGATTAGCGAAATTAGAACCGCATTTTCTGCATTTTTGCGCACTCGGGAAATTAACACTATTACAATGTTTACAAATTTTCAAAAGCTCATTATTACAATTCTTACATACAATACTCCCAATAGGATTGACAGTATTGCACGCACTACATAACAAGCCCGTTCTGGTTTTACAGTATGGGCATTTTAAAGTTGAATCTGGGATATTTTTTTTACATACCGGACATTTCATATAGGTAAAAATTATTTTAGTATGCTTTTCACTTTATCCATCAAACCATACAATCGTTTTGATACTTCGGATTGAGAGATATTTAATTCAGATGCAATTTCCTTTTGAGTCATTCCCTTATCATATCTTAAAACATACATTTGGAGATATTTTTCGTCAGGATTTTGCGCATCAATTTGTTTAACCGTTTGAGATACGAATTTTAAAATATCTTTCTGAATAACAATTTCTTCCGGAGTCTGGGGTATCTTAATACCTGCGTAATCAACATTAAGTGAAGAATAATCTAAGTCATCCTCTACTTTCGGATTATCAAAAAGAACCTCTTTCGTAGACATATATCCCGTTTTTGTTCTCTTTAAACGACCCGAATCTTTAAGAACAGTTATTATTGAAGTTGTTGCAATACGTCTTAAATATGCTGAAAGAGTAACTTCATTGTCTATTGCATTAATAATTGACATTGAGCGTTTGCAGGTTTCGTTAAAGAAATCATCATACAAATCCTCATTATTAAAGTATTTTCGGTCTTCTTTAATTATTTTACTTATTAATTCAATTTTGTCCTGAGTCAATTCCACAACTAAGAGTCCTCTCCCTTGTGGAATATTATAGCATATTTAAAAATAAATTTTAAGTATCACTGTAGTTCCAGAGTTATTTCCTATGCTACGAGGGGCTTTGAGGACATTAAGTGTTTGGTTAACAGTTTGTAACACAATTTTATCAACTTGCTGTGAACCGCTTGATAAAAGAATTCTTGCGTCCTTCAAAGATCCGTCTTGACCGAAATTGATACTTACTCTTGCTTGATCAGAATAAATATATTCATTAGCAAGCAACAAATCACTTGTTAATGAAAGCTTCAAACTCTTACCCGCAGATTGGAAATACTGCCTAAATGACTGATTTGCTGCAACATAATCAGGAGCTTCCCAACTAAGCTTGCTAACCTCAATAAACTGAGTCGGGGAAAGCTGTTTATTAGCAGCAGGCGCCTGTACCTGCGAAGATGCATCAGTTTTATGCTGAACAGCAGAAGGCGCAATAGGAGATGTTTTATCCATATTTATAACATTACCTTCATTTACGTTCAAAGCTTCCGGATTTGACGGTGCTGATGTTGTATTAGTATCTGTTATAGGTTGAGGCACTTCTTCTGACGGCTTTTTCAACATCTTAGAAAGCGAAATACCCAAAATACCAACAACTATTAGCGACGTAATAATACCAACAATTCCTAATCCTACTGTTTTAGAAGAAATATTTAATAAACCCGGACTATTCAATAACGAGCCGCCAGGCATTGAATCTTTTTCTTCATAAATATTTTTCAAATGCTCAGAACCGTCCAAAAACTGCTCTTCCGGTTTATTGATATCTATTTCAATTTCACCGACTTCAAAATTTTTGTCACTTATTACAATCGAATTTTCTATAACTTGCGGTTCTTTATACTCTAATTCTTCGTCAACGAATTCATTTGAATCTTCATTTTCTACATCTTTTGGCTGTTCTGATTCACTGTCATCAAAATCCCCAAAATCCACATCTGAAATCCAATCTTCTGATTCATCTTTCGAAGTTTCTTCTATCTCTACGGAATTTTCATCCCCAGACTCTTCATAAACTTCGTCTTGCATTTCTTGTTCTGAAAAACCTTCATCTTTTAAATTAATATCTTGTTCTTCATTTGAAATATTCATTTCTATGTCGTCTATTTCACCAATATTATTTTCAATCTGACTATTTATTTCATCTTCAACCATATCAGGTTCTTCTTGAGGAAGTTGCTCCATTTCACCTGTAACGTTCTCTGAAAAATCTTGTTCATCTTCATCATTTAAATCAATATTATTGAAATCATCAATTGGTGCACTGTCAAAATCTGTTAAATGCTCCATATCATCTTCATCATTAATAGGTTCTGTTTCAATTGTTTCCAAACCGGAAAAATCAATTGGTTCAACTTGTTCAAAATCCTGTTCAACAGATTCATTTATTTGCTCAAAATCCGACAAATCTTTTGGAGAATCATATTCATCATTTATTGCATATTCATCATTATTTATTTCTAACTCAGATTTAACATCGGAAAAATCTTGCAAATCCTCTTCACCCACAGATACGTCAGGCAAACTATCCGCCAATTCTCCGGCCAAAGCTGCAAGATCCTTCGTACCCTTTGTTGCCGCATCCGAAACTGATATTTCATCAGAAATTGCTTCCTGCACAGTTTCCTCAGCTACATCTGCCGCAGTTTCAGTCATATCTTGAAAATCATCAACTGAAATATCTAAGTCCGGAAGTGAATCCTCTGAGGATAACTCCAAATTATCTTCTAACGGTAATATTTCTTCCTCTTGATTGTCTTCATTTTCCGAAAAACCTTGTTGTTGCTCAGAACTTTCTTGAGAATCATCTTTTAAAAGCTCCTCTTTATTTTCATCTTGTTCTGTTAAAACGTCAATTACATTCAAATCTTCTACCGTAGAAGCAACATTATATGACAATGTTTCAAAATTATCAAATTCCAAAACGCTTTCTCTTAATTTATCGCTCGATAATAAAAGCGCAAACAACTCTTTCTTTTCATCAAATTCAAGATCATGATCGGCTAAAGAAACCGATAAAGATCTGCCTCGTAAAAATTCTGCGTCTGATATTTCTTTTTTTGGTTTTGCAGAATAATCTTGAACAAATTGAGCAAATTTTTCAGGATTCAAAAGCTCTGCTCTATTAACAAAATAATATTGTGAATTCTTATTCTTTTTATTAATTTTGTCAGGAGTGAAAAAACCTATCATATTAAATTTTTCAAAACTTTTATCAAGTTTTAAAACAACATAAACATCCGGCTCTATTCCCAATTCATGATGACTAATAGGAATAAATATTTGTTTTTCATCAAAAATAACTCTTACATCAATATGAATATTTGGAAGAAGAATGTCCGAAATATCCGTTACTTCGATTATCTTTGATATTGAATGTAAATTATGCAAATTAGAAGTTTCAATACCTTCAAGACTTAAATATCTCATCACAAGCTCTGAACCTATTGCATTAAGATAAACTCTGTTTCTGATATTCTCATCTACAAAATTTGCACTCATAAATTGAGCTTCATTCTTATCTCTATCTTCTACAAATAACATTACGGATTTCATTTTTATATTCTCCCCTCTACCTATAGAGATTGCACGAGATACAAAAATATTCCACAAATCATGTAAATTTTTGTAACAAATATTTCCATGTCAAAAATAATTTGTCAAAATAGAACGTGACGTCGTTTTTATTTAAATGAAGTGTAGAATAAAGGAGGTTCTTATGTCTCTTAGTGTAGGCTCAGTATCAAGTGTAAATTTTCGTGGAAGTGAAATGTTAGAAAGACCCGGTAAATATGCCACTCAAACTTTTGCTCCGGAGGAATCCCCGGCTAAAAAAGGCTCGGCAACAAAAAAAGTGGTTGGATTTATCGGAACAGTTGCAGTTTTAGCAGCAGCAATAGTAGGGTTAACAAAAGGTAAAGTTGTTAACAAACTGAGTGCAGAAGCCCTAAAAGATGCCGGTATTATACAAAAAGCATCTCATTACTTGGCAACGGCAGGTGAATATATTTCAAAATATACTTGGGATAAAATTGCACCGGTAATTAGAAAAACAACTTATGCCCTAAAAAAAACATTATTTAATAAATAATTGAAACGAACAGCTACCATATAACCTTGGTGGCTGTTCGTTTTTGCTCTTGCCAAATCCTTAAAATTATGTTACAATGATAATTGCCAAGAATTAATGAGTCTTATAGATAATTTCCTTTATGCAGAAAGGAAATTATGACATATAGTATTCCACACACTTTTACCCCGGGAACGAAAGCAAAAGCCGAAGAAGTTAATAACAATTTTAACTATATTATAGAGAATCTATCCGACGTAAACAATAAAACTTCTTCTATTGGACAAGAAACTATTAAAAAGACTACCCTTACAAACTGTATTCTTAAAGCTCCAAATAATATTTGTTCATATTCAAATAATACCGTATCTTTAAAAGAAGGACTGACTGTCCTCATTCCTGACGGAAGGAATGAAGACAATTCTTTGAAATGTATTGAATATACTCTAGGTAACGACGTAATAAAAACCTTATCCACAGCAGGGACGACAAGAACAATTTTTGTAGATAAAAACGGAGAATATCAAGACGCGGAAACTAAATATATCTTATACGGCAAAGACGAAGATAAACCTGAATCCGTATCAACAACTGACAAATATCTGTTTTACGCCGAAGATTCTAATAAATGGTATAGTACAAACGGCTCTACAACTACAGATTGGGTACAAGTCTTTTATTGCCCTGTTGCCTTGATTGTTTTAGACGATTCCGGAAATATATCCGCATTAACACCTCACAAAATAGCACGAGTTGCAACAGATTTATTAATTGACGGCAGGTGGGTTTCTAAAACCATATTGCTTTATCAAGCATCCTCGATTGAAGCAAATTCAACATTAACATTCGATTTATCATCGTATTTACCAAATGACGGTTATAACTATGATGTAGTGTTTTTTATTGTAACAAGCTGCAGTACTGGTCTAGGTCTTGGAGCTCGTACAATAATCGGATTATATTCTGATATATACATAAATGAAGTAAAAGTAAGTTATGCAATTGTTACGAATACAAATATGAATCCGGGAGCTGCAGGATCCGCGAACATTCCAATAGGACCTGATCGAAAAATACATATTCACCAAAATGGTGCATATAAAGGTGCAATATCTGAATTTAGAGCAGTAGCTTACAAAAGAATCGGTGAGAATTATTAAGGAGGAATTATGACAGAAAAACGATATGCTTATATTTACAAAAATAAAATATATGGAATCGGAGGAGTAAAATGTCTAAATGATAATTTTATAAACATAGAAATCACTCAAGACATTTTTGACGAATATTCCAAAGATAAAGAAAAATATATTTTTAAAGAAAATAAAATAATTATAAATCCTGATTACGATTCAATTATAAACAAAAGAACAAACGAAAACAGAAAATCTGAAATTTTAAAACAGTTGAATGAATTAGACACTAAACGCATACGGGCAGTATGCGAAAACGAAATTAAAGATGAAAGTACCGGACAAACATGGCTTGATTTTTATAACCAAGAAATAATTGAATTACGAAAACAGCTTTCCGAACTATCCGTATAATCAATCTTAAAGGGTACTTGTATACAAGTACCCTTTTTGTTAAACTCTGATATTAGAGGTTAATTATGTTTAGTCATTTAAAAGAAGACATTAAAGTAATATATGAAAATGATCCGGCAGCTAAAAATATACTTGAAGTAATTTTATGTTATCCGGGACTACACGCAATTTTAGCTCACAGAGTAGCCCACAGATTATATCGTTGGCATATTCCGCTATTGCCCAGAGTAATTTCATATCTTGCGAGAATAATTACAGGAATTGAAATTCATCCTGCCGCACAAATTGGAAACCGACTATTTATAGATCACGGAGAAGGGATTGTTATTGGCGAAACAACAATTATAGGAGATGACGTACTAATTTACCAACAAGTAACTCTCGGCGGAACAGGCAAAGATATCGGCAAACGTCACCCGACAATAGGAAATAACGTTATCTTGGGCGCAGGTGCCAAAATATTAGGAAACATTAAAATCAACAACAATGTAAGAATTGGCGCAGGTTCCGTTGTTATAGAAGACGTACCCGAGCATTCAACAGTAGTAGGAATACCGGGAAGAATAGTTCAACGTAGAATAATTGACGATGACGGAAATCTTATGCACAACAAAATTCCTGATCCTATAAAAACAGAAATTGATAAATTAAAAGAAGAAATCGAAAAATTAAAACAACAAAATTAATCTATACTAAATTTCAAATAAACTATGCAGTCTTGAACGGATATCTTCTTCTTCTAATTCATCTGTCAATTTATTCAAATCAATTGCCATTTGATAATAATGGGCCGCATCATTTGTAAATCCCATTTGCTGGCTTGCTCGTCCGGCATTAAAATACGCCAAAGTATAATTAGGATTTAAGGAAATAGCTTCTTCAAAATATTCCAAAGCCTCTTGCGCATCACAAAGCCCATCTAAATATAAAATACCAAGATTATTTTGAGAAAAAGCATTTTCGGGATTAATCTCAACAGCTTTATGATAAGCAACAAGCGCCTCTTCAAGATAATCTTTTTCCCAAAGCGCTATACCTACTTTTGAATACGCCCTTTCATCATCAGGATTTAAAGTGACAGCATCGCAATATGAACGAATTGCATTATCCAAATCATAATCCGCCATATAAATATCACCTAAAGCAATATACAAATCATAATTTTTCGGATCAAGTATTAAACCTGCCTGATATGTAGAAACAGCCGCCTCAACATTACCTTTATTACCCGCATAAATTGAACCTAAAGCCTGACAAACAATTGAAGTCCATTCAGGATCAGGGTTAAGCGCAATTGCTTTTTGATAATGTTCGATAGCATCATCATATAATTCTGCTTTTGCATAAGCATAACCCAACGAATTATTAAAGAACGGATTTTCAGAATCTTTTTCAACGGCTAATTTAAAAGCATTAATCGAATTTATTTTATCATTTTTACTCATGTATAAATGACCTAATTCATAATAAATTTGAGCCGTATCAATATCGAATTCTAAAAGCTTTTCATAACAATCAATAGCTTCTTCGGTATGTTCAGGATAATAAGTTTGCAAAATTGAAGCTAATTTAACCAATACATCTCTATTTAAAGGATTCGCCTCAAGGACTTTCCTATAACAATCAACTGTTTTATCTATATCTTTATGCCTTAATGCCAAATCACCCAATTTATTGTAAAAATATTCGTGATTTGTAGTATTTTCGACAGCACTACGATACATTTTTTCGGCAGAATCATACATTTTAAATTTTTCTAAAAATTTTCCCACTGTATTATAAGAAAATATTGACACGTCATTTGACATGTTTTTATAAAACATTTTCACAGTCGCCGTATCCCACGCAAGCATAATACTTCCGGTTAAAAAATAATACAAAAAGCTTGCATAATCCCCGAAAGTTCCCTTTTGCTCATTCATTTTTTGCAAAATTGACTGAGATAAAATCATTCTCGGACGACCGGAATTTAAACCCTGCATCTTAATTGCTTTTTTAAATTCGGATTCTGCCGATTTGAAATCCTGCGCAAGCTGCATAAAATAACCGGTATAAAGATGCGCATTCATATTTTGAGGAGAAAGAGAAATCGCAGTTTTACATTGTTCTATTGCCGTACCGATACTTATTTGTCCTTGTTCCCACATCAAAGTTGCAAGACGATAATATGACTCAGGTATGCTCGGATCGTATTTTACAGCATCAACATAATTCTCCACCGCCTCCTGCAAATCAGTATTTTTTTGACCAATAAGATAACGTTCATGCGCAATTCTTGCTTTTTCTAAAGAATCTCGCGCCTTTTCTTTATTTTCTAAGTTATCTGTGCCTATCATCGGCATTAAAACTTGTTCTGACATTCTGAAGCTCCAATAAAATATAGATCTACATACTAAATCGGCTCAGAAATTACACCCTTTAACAAATAATAAAAATCTCATACAATCGTATGAGATAAAAAAAGGTGCGAAACTCGCACCTTTACTTTTAATCTTTATCTTCTGCTTGATGCTTTTGCAAGCAATTTTAAAATTTCCAAATACAACCAAACGATTGTCACCATTAATGAAAATCCGCCGTACCATTCAAAATAATCCGGTACATTACCGCTAAATTGATCAATAAAATCAAAATCTATAATTAAATTAAAAGCTGCAATAGCAACGACAACAACACTAAAAGCAATTCCTACAAGCCCATTTGAAAAAATCCCTGGGATTACAATACCGAAAAATCCTAAAATAAATTGTACAATATAAATTCCACAAACAGCAAACGTCGAAATAAAAACAACTTTTCGAAACATATCCATGTTTTTAATAATTTTGGAAGAATAAACCAAATACATTCCAAAAATAGCTAAAATTGTACCGATAATTGCCTGAGTAACAATCCCCGGATACGCCTGATTAAACATCGCAGAAATACTGCCTAAAAATAAACCTTCAAACATCGCATAAATAGAAGTTGAAATAGGCAAAAATTTATTTTTCGGTCCAAAACAAATAACAAGAACTGTTATAAAACCGCCAATTGCACCAATTGTCGACAACAACGCTGTTTTATCCGCAAAACCGGCAATTTGCAAATACCAAGTATAAGCAAATGTTATTGCCATAAGTATCGCCAAAATACATGTTTTACCTAGCGTTCCGGCAGTTGTCATCGGATGCGCTATTTGTAAACCGTCATCATTAAAATTCTTCGAAAATACTTCTTCTCTTAAAACAGGATTTGCCATAATAATCTCCTTAAAAATTTAACCTGATACGGCTATATTATACCATATCAGGTTAAAAATTCAATTAGTTAAGTATATTTCTTAATCTCCGCTTGAAAATAATTTAGTTAAGAAATTTTTAATACGTTCTTTTAAAGAACCTTGTTTTCTTGCATCAATAATCATTTTACCGTTTTCCCAAACAGTATCAAATTGTCCGTTATCTTTGGAACTTCTCAAAGAGTAACTCCTTCCGTTAGCCAAAGTTTCAACCTGTTCATCGATATTTCCATCACCATCAAAATCATGCAATTCTATTTTTGCGGGCTTACCTTCAACATCATGCCCATTGTAATAATAAGAAACGCCGCCTCTCTCGCTTACATGTTTTTCAAGAATTTGATTTCCGTTTTTATCGCAAAAAATAGAAACTTCATATCCGTTTTGATTGAAAATTTGCGGATGTCTTGTTTTAGAATAATCAATTCTTGATTTAATTTCATGTAAACCTCCATAATCTCTAAAAAGCGGTTTTGTCTTAGGTAAATCAGTACCGTTCATAATCATAATCTCCTTTCGCGTTTATTTAAAATTTAAATTTTACTTCTATATAAAGTTTTTACCCGATTAAAAATTGCTTTAAATTTATGCTTTATTTACAAAACTTAATAAATCAATATATTAAATATATTATTGGATTTTAGGCATATATATTTATTAATTAATATGAAATGATATTACATATATACAAAAATTTAACATAGAATTTCGATTAATAAAACGCTAATGTGTTTTTATGAAAGATATTGAATCAAAGCGCTTAAAAACTACGCGCCATATAGCAGATAAAATCCTAATGCTAAGACGTGCAAACAAACTGACACAGGAAGAATTTGCCGAAAAAATTTCTTTAGACAGACGAACAGTAGCGCGCGCTGAAGATGGTAAACACAGACCTTCTGCAGATACTATTGAAATAATCGCCGCAACATTCAAAGTGCCTGTGAGTTATTTTTATGATTCATCCGTATATCGCCCAGATGTAAGCAAAACAGCATTAATATATGAAATCAATACATATTTAAATGTATTATCAAAAAGCAATTTAAAACGCGTAAAAAGTTTTCTTGATATATTAGAAAACTAATAAAGAAAAAAGTACTTTACAATAAAAATTTTGTGTATATAATAAAATTACGAGCCGAAAAAATTACGGCATAGTAATCCTCAGTAGCTCAATGGCGGAGCATTCGACTGTTAATCGAAGGGTTGCTGGTTCGAGTCCAGCCTGGGGAGTTTTTTCTATATTTAGGGGCTGAATTGACTTCAACCCCTTTTATAATGCCCATTTCCGCGTTTCGATTTTTGCTCGATTTTTTGCTAATTTTGTAGTTATTTTCAACCAGTTCTTTGAAAACAGGACGGAGTTTTATATCAAAATTTTTGTCTTTGTAAACAATTTTTTCTGAAATTATTTCCATAATTTTTCTGCGTTGAGCCATTGTTCCTTTGAGGAATAAATCATAAGCATTATCCAAAAATCCAAGCAGAGTACCCGTTTTGTCGTAGAATTGTTTATCCAAATTGCTTATTTCTTGCAACTGTGCCAACAATCTATCTTTTTCTGCTTGCCATTTTTTGTTATACCTTACCCAATCATCATGGTTTAGATTTCCGTCCAGTTTAAGTTCAAGCGAATTTTCTATACGGTTTTCTAAAGTAGTTATTTCTCTTTGTAGGTTTGCTTTAACCGCTTTTGAATAACCGCTTTGCCTAAAATGCGTTTCTTTTAATCCGTCTATAATTCTATCTTTTATATCCTGTGGAATTACAATGTATTTAATAATCTCCGCAAACGCTCTATCAACTTTTAATTCATTGATATAATCCCGTTTGCAATCTCCGCCTTTTGCACCAGTACAATGGTAATATACATATTTGAAATTACCTTTCTTATCTCTTTTATTTTCAGCTGTAATTTGACAACCGCAATAACCGCAAGTCATCATACCTGTGTATGCAAATTCTAAATTATGTTTCTTGGATTTATAAGGGTCTCTCAAGCGTTCTTGTACTCTGTAAAAAAGTTCTTTGCTTATAATAGCTTTGTGTGTACCGTTTTCATATATTTTACCTGCGTGTTTGAATGAACCAGTATAAAATAAATTTTTCAGAGTGTATTCAATAGTTGTTTGAGCTATACGATGATTTTTAACGCTTCTGAAACCGTCCTCATATAATTTCTTGGTTAGAGATTTTAGCGAATACATACCGCTATCGTATAACTCAAAAGCACGTCTGACGTACATTGCTCTTGTTTCATCAATAACAATAGTTTTAGAACCGTCAGGCAAAGTAACATTTTTATAACCTATCGGGGCGTGATGAGGATAACCGCCCTGTTCGGCTTTTTGTCTTAACCCAGCTTTTGTCCTTGCCCCAATTACATTTCTTTCATATTCAGCAAAATTCATAGCGATATTACGCAATAAATCGCCCTCTAAGGTATCAACATTAGCTTCTGTTGCCGATAATAATGTAATCCCTTTTCTTTCAAATAAAGGTCTTAATACTCCGTGATAGTCTTCGTTACTTCTTGAAATTCTGTCCAACCGCCAAATAATAACGGCTTTGATTTTGTTTGATTTTTTACTGCAATATGTAATCAAGTCTTGAATTTCAGGTCGGTCAAGATTTTTAGCTGATTTACCCTCATCTACAAATATTTTCTCAACGTAATAACCGTTGCGTTCGGCAAATTCGGTACACTGCTTCTTCTGGTTTGCAATACTGAAACCGTGCTTAGCTTGTTCTTCTGATGATACTCTTGCGTATATTACCGCTTTTTCCATTACTGTATCCTTTCTTCCTTTGGTTGATTATCTTGGAAAATCTCTTGCAGTACATCTACATAATTTACTAACAGCTCGGCATTTTCGACCTCTGATGACTGACTGTCTGATTTGATAAGGTTTACTGTAAACCCGTCTTTCGTTTGTAATTTGATGTCTGATAAAATAAAGTCTTCGGAACTTACTTCTCCCATAAATTTCCCCTTTACTTTAATATAAAATTTGCGATAGGTAGAAAAAGGGCTATTTTCTTAAAGAAAACGGTACTTTTTTGTGAACTTTTGTACCAATTTCAGCATGAGCTTACTAACTTTTTTATCAATGTTCAACTAAAAATTACTTCTAATAACATTGTTGCTTCAGTTTGGCGGGTTTTCAAGTCCCTCAACATAAGATTTTACACAACTTCATGGAATATCAAATTGCCAATATCCATTTTTATCCATTTAATCAAAATCATATAGAACGGAAGCGTAAACGATTAAATTAGAGAAGAAGATAATTTCAACATACAAAAGAAACAAAAAGCCCCTTAAACGAGGCGACAAGCCGCTCTGGTGGAGATTTATTGTTATATAGATAGACACAAACAAATAGTTTTAACTATGAGCTTCCACTAATTGTTGCTCATTTTGTGGTATTAAAATACCTCGTTCAATATCGTGTTGATAAATAAATCTGACTTTTGACATAACTTCTTCTTCGCCAATAATCTTATCAATATTATTTTGCATTCGTACTAATGCTTCTTCATCGTGGTAATAAATATTTATTACGGATTTTTCACTTGAAAGTAAGATATGCCTTAATATATTATGGTCTGTTTCATCAAGAGAATGCCCAATAATATGAAAGATCGGAGTGTACATTTTTGTATGATATTTCAATTCATTCAAAAGCTCTTGATATTGCTCTATCGTTCCATACCTATGTCTTTGTTGATGTTTTTTAAAAATATTAAATTCAACAGGAATTTGTTCATTGTCAAAACTTTGAGTTCCTAATACCAAATTGCAATTATTTCTGCTATTGATTTTCCCGTGGACATAAACTGCTTTTGTTTTTATTCCGCAATCATTGTGACTGAAATTTATTTTATACAGTTGTTCGCAAGTATCTGTATAATTAAAATTCAATAAACTTACGCATTTGCTATTTACTTGTAGATTATATTTAGGAGCGTTTTCTATCTTTGAAGAAATTTCTTCTTTTAAATATTTTTCGAATTCCTTTACAAAATCACGTAATTGGTTATAAAGAAAATTTATGAAGTCCTTTATTTCTACAGTATAACAATTTGGGGGTATATATTTATATTTCGGTGTAAAAAATTTATTAACCTCATCAAAATTAAAATGCGATTGACTTTTTGATAAAACAAATAAATTTTTTTCAAACATATCATATGCATTTTTACTTCTAAAATAAGAGAATCTGCTTAACTTTTTGATAACCTCATAGATTTCTTTTTCAAGATCTATCCATTTATCCCCAGCTATTTTTTTGTTTATAAAGTGTTTTACCCAAATATTCTCAAGCAAAAAGTTTCTATTGTTATCTACACTTCCTGTTTTTGATGAGGAATATCTTTTTTGACAATATTCCAAAAAATCACTATACTTGGTTTTTAAACCGTGTGCTAAGTCAAATCCATTTCCTAAAATTAAAATGTCCATTGGTTTACACCTTTAAACTTTCTACAATTGCTAACAGTTCTTCGACTTTGGTGACGATACGTTGTTGTTCGGCAAGAGGTGGTAAAGGTATTATGAGTTTACTTAGTGATTGTCCATTAACATTTGGTTGCCCTGTCCCCATTGAATATCCTTTTAATTGTTCCCAATACAAAGGTGATTCCATGAATATCTTTATATATTTTTCATTGACGCTATTAAGAGGTATTGCCCTTATCAAATAAGAAGCAAATACAGCAATTTCATTCAAATCATTAACAATATATGTTTTACCAATAGTACCACCTGTACGTGCGATTAAAATATCTCGATTTTGTAATTTATACTTTATTAGATTATCATCTGATATTGAGCAAAATGGTACATTCTTCCATAGCACTCTATTATTCTGTATATCTGTAATCCTTAATAATTTTGCTTTTCCACAATTTTCTGCTGATGCAGTATATCCATAATGTATTTGTGCAGTTATTGAATCTAAATTTACCCATTCCCAAGAATTTGGAATTTGAAATGGGATTTCATCTTCGGTGATTGGTGGGAGGGGTTTTTCTTTTTTGATTTTGCCGTCTTTTATGAGTTGTTCTTTTTCGGCTTTTATTCGTTTTAGGAGTTCTGAGGCAGGTTTGTCTGAGGGGTTTTGCGGAACTAATTTACCCTGAACTGCATGTTGCAAAATAGATTGTTTAATCTTATCAGGCAGGGTGGAATTGAGTTTAGAAAGTTTTTCTTCGTTTTTCCCGTATTCTTCAACAAGAGGTAGTATCTGCCCCAACTTTTCAACAATTCTTACCTGTTCCGAAAGAGGTGGCAATGCAACTACTAATGGATAAATCTTCTTTCCAGATACAACGGGTTGTGCTGTTGCATTGTCATTTTTCCCTAAGTCAGAAGCAATTAACAACCATTTAAGGAAATTGATATTTATATTTTTTTCTGAAAAAGTTGTAATAAACGCATTATCAGTTACCCATGCTTTACCTGTTGATAAGTGAACACAACCACAGTAAAATCCTACTCTTCCAATTATTAATGTAGGTTTATCTATTAAATATTCATCGTGATAGCCGTTAATACCATTACCACCATATACAGGAATAGTTCCTTCTGTTTTCATTTCGTTTGAGGGTAAAAATTTTCCTGATGATATACTGATTATATTTCCTAACCTTACCCACTCCCAACCTTGTGGTAATTCATAAGGGATTTCATCTTCTGTGATTGGTGGGAGAGGTTTTTCTTTTTTAATTTTGCCGTCTTTAATCAGTTGTTCTTTTTCGGCTTTAATCCTTTCAAGCAGAACTGACGCAGGCTCGTCATTAGGGTCTTGTTCAATCAACTTCCCCTGCATTGCATATTGTAATATAGCCTTTTTTAAAGTTTCTGCTTTCATCTATTTAACCCCTAACATAGACTTAATTTGAGTCAAAACATCATCTATATTTTTATCAAGTTCAGCCCTCTGCTTTTGATAGTTTTCCAATAGTTCCATAGGTGGTAAAACTTCCTCTTCCTCGTAAGGATAACCGCACAAATCAAGGTTATAGTTACGTTCTTTTATTTCATCTATGGTGTATTTCTTGGATTTAAAGAAGCCGTCTATCTCTATCTCATGTCTATTGTCCCACCATTCATCAACAGGTTTGAGGTGTTCACGCTTCATCGGTTTAGTTTTAGAGAAGTTTTTATACCCGTCAGGCATGTCCAAGCGGTAGAACCAAGTTTCTTTTGTCGGTTCACCTTTGGTAAAGAATAACAGATTTGTATTGATTGAAGTATATGGTGCAAATACACTCTTTGGAAGTCTTATAATCGTATGAAGATTACATTCGGTCATAAGTTTTTCCTTAATTCTGGTTTTAACACCCTCACCAAATAATGCACCATCAGGTAGAACTACACCACATCTACCCTGTGGTTTAAGCATTGCAATAATGTATAACAAGAACAAATCTGCTGTTTCTTTTGTTCTGTATGCAGAAGGAAAGTTACTTTCAATACCGTCTTCTTCAACACCGCCAAATGGTGGATTTGTTACAATTACATCAACTCTATCAGCAGGTGAGATATTGTTTATTGGCTTTGATAAAGTATTATCACGTCTAATATTTATCGGTGTATCAATACCGTGCAAAATCATATTTGTTGTACATAATTGGTGCGGAAGCGGTTTCTTCTCTATTCCAAAAATGTTATTATTTAAGGTTTCACTATCTATTATTTTTTGAATTAGCTTCTTT
The DNA here is from genome assembly GCA_964453315.1 of uncultured Muribaculaceae bacterium. GTDB lineage: Bacteria > Cyanobacteriota > Vampirovibrionia > Gastranaerophilales > Gastranaerophilaceae > Zag111. The sequence goes on from CAYVSD010000012.1 coordinate 26,178, forward strand.
AAGTGTTCAATAATACAAGTTAAAAATCCGCCGGTACCGCAAGCAGGGTCAAGAGATTTTTCTCCAAGTTGCGGATTTACTTTATCTACAACAAACTGTGTAACTGCACGAGGTGTATAATATTCCCCTGCATTACCTGCTGACTGTAAACTCTGCAAAAGTTGTTCATAAATATCATTAAATAAGTGTCTGTCTTCACTTGAATTGAAATCTATTTCGTTAATCTTATTTATTACCTGACGGAGCAAAGTACCTGATTTCATGTAGTTATAAGTATCTTGAAAAATATTCTTAATAATAAAAGCACGTTTGTCGGAATCGTTTTCAAGGTTCTGTAAGTATGGAAACAAATCATTATTTATAAAATCAATAAGTTCATCCCCTGTCATACCCTCATCATCTCTTGCCCAATTCTGCCAACGGTATTTTTCGTCTAATGGCGATTTGTAATTATCGCTCATTACTTCTGCTTCTTCTTCCTTGTCTGCAAAAATCTTTAAAAACAACATCCAGACAATCTGAGAAAGTCTTTGTGCGTCACCGTCAACACCTGTATCTTTTCTCATTATGTCTTGTATAGCTTTTATTACACTTGATATGTTTGGCATTATGCTACCTCATCTCTGAATAATTCTCTTTCTAACTCTTTAATCGCTTCTTCGTACTTTTCTTTTCCACCAAATTCTTTAATGATTTCAACAGGTGTACCGAACTTGTCAAAAGGTTGGAAGTTTAAAATACTGCGATTTTCAATTTCCATAATACCGTCATCGGCAAATTTATCTATTATGGCATTTAAGATTGCCCTTGCTTTTTCTGAATATTTACCAAAATAGTTCCGCTTTTTAACGTTTTCAGCTCTTTCTTTTCTTGATAGCGGTGGCATATCAAATGTAACGTGGCAAATTAAATCAAATATACTTAAATCTTTACCCGTTTTCTGTTTGACCTCTTCAGATAGCTCGGCAAACATTATACCCTGTTCTTCAAGTTCTTTTATTATAGCGGTCTTTTTGTCTGCTTCTGACCATTTTCTGATAAAATCGTTAATCGTAGCAAACTGTGCTTTTAAATTTTTCTTTGTAAAGTCTATCAAACTTTCTGTAATCAGTTTTCCGTCATTACCGTAATATTGAACTCGTTCTCCGACCTGAACAACTTCAACTCCATTTACATAGAACTTTCTTGTCGGATTTTCAATTACGGTCATATCAATATCAGGTGGAAGTTCAACAACTGTTTCATCTTCTGGAAGCTCATCAATTAATTGTTCCACTTCATCTTGGGTTTGCTTTTCATCCGCAAGTTCTTCACCGTCTTTAACTTCTTTTATTTGTACGGGTTCTCCGTCAAAGTCTTTGTCTTCAAATAGTCTTGTTACGCCTCTGAAATCAAGTATTGTAAAATACCATTTACCGTAATCAGGTCTTAAACGAGTACCACGACCGATAATTTGTTTAAATTCCGTCATTGAATTTATGTTGCTATCAAGAACAATTAGTTTGCAAGTCTTTGCGTCAACTCCTGTTGTCATTAGTTTTGAAGTTGTTGCAATTACAGGATAGGTAGATTCAGGGTCGATAAAATTATCAAGTTCTCTTTTACCCTCGTCATTATCACCTGTAATTTGCATTATATATTTAGAATTTTCCGTAACCATATCAGGATTTTCATTAACAAGAGCCTGCCTCATACGGTTTGCGTGGTCTATATCAACACAGAACACGATAGTTTTATCGTAACGATTATTTTTCTTCAAATATTGAGTAATTCTCTTTGCAACAAGCTCGGTTCTTTCATCAACAACAATTCGTTTATCAAAATCTTTTACGTTAAATTCTTCATTCGGAACTTCGTTTCCGTATTTATCAATAGTGCCTTCTTTTAATTTTAAACCATCGAGGTCAATATTTATAAGAGGTCTAATTACCTTATACGGTGCAAGAAACCCATCTTCAATACCCTGTTTAAGAGAGTATGTGTAAATAGGTTCACCAAAATATTCAATGTTTGAAACATCTTTGGTTTCTTTTGGAGTAGCTGTTAAACCTAAATGGGTAGCAGATGTGAAGTAATCAAGAACTTCTCTCCACGCAGAGTCTTCTTTTGCACTCCCTCTATGGCATTCGTCTATTACAACAAGGTCAAAGAAGTCAGGAGAAAACTGCTTATAAGCATCTTTATCTTCATCGTTACCTGTTAATCCCTGATACAAAGCAAGATAGATTTCATAAGATTTATCAATATGACGTTTTGTAATCTTCGTCATCTTATCGCCAAACGGAGCAAAATCTTGGCTCTTTGTTTGGTCAACTAAAATATTTCTGTCAGCCAAAAACAAAATCCTCTTTTTCTTTTTGGCTTTCCATAACCTCCAGATAATTTGAAAAGCAGTATAAGTTTTACCTGTTCCTGTTGCCATTACAAGGAGAACTCGGTCTTGACCTTTTGCAACCGCTTCAACTGCTCTATTGATAGCAATTCTTTGATAATATCTTGGTTCTTTTCCGTTTGCGTCTTTATGGTAGCTTTGCGTAAACACTTCTTCAATTTCAGGTTCTTCAATGCCTTTAAACTTTTTATATTTTTCCCATAACGTGTTAGGTGTTGGGAACTGGTCTAATGACAATTCAGTTTCTTTCTTCCCTAAATCAACGGTTCTATCATGAAATAAAAAAGCGTCACCATTTGAAGAAAACACAAACGGAATATCCAGAGTTTCTGCATAACCTATTGCTTGTTGAATACCTGCACCAACAGAATGATTGTTGTCTTTTGCTTCTACAACTGCCAAAGGAATATTGTTTTTGTAATAAAGAATATAATCAGCTCGTTTTTGTTTACCACGAGAAACAAGATTTCCTCTTACAATAACTTTACCTGCGGTAAAAGAAACTTCTTCTCGAATTTGCGTAAGTTTATCCCAGCCTGCTTTTTCTATCGCAGGAGAGATAAATTTTGAACAAATATCTCTTTCTGACATACTTTTTTTATCCATGAAAACCTCGCAGCTTATGGGTTTATTGTATCATGAAAATTTTAAACTTTTTAATTGCAAGTCATTAAAATTTATCTGCATACACACGTGATTGTAATTCTGTCAACAAATCTTCCGTAGAAAAACTGCTCAAATCTGGGCGTTTATTTTCAAACATATTTCCTATTACCTTTGAATATATTTCTGGTGGCATATTTGCATATTGTTCAAGAATAGTTTCAATTTCCCAGTGTCCTACATTTTGGCTCAACGCTTTTAACTCTTTGCCCGTATGAGCCATTTGGAAGCCCTTATTTATCATGTAATGCCTAAATGAATGCGGGTGATAATCTCTTATTTGGGCTTTATCGCACATTTTTTTGATTATTATGTTGTATTTCTTGCTATCAACTATTTCATTGGTAATCTTAGCACCCGAAGCATAATTGCTGACCTTTGGAAACAGGAATGCTTTTTTGTCAGATATTTTTGATTTTACATAAGCTATCCACTCCGTTAGGTAATCCAAATATTTTGGGTCTATAATCATAAAACGTGTATATATTAACTTATCCATTTTTGTGTGAGTCCCATCTAACGGGTCTTGCTTAACAAGCAGTTTATCCATATCTATTAAATCTATTGTAATAGTTGCAACAGCTTTAATTCTTGCTCCAGTTAGCAACATATACGCTATTAAAGCACGGTTGCGTCTATCGACAATGTTTTCTATTGGTAAGTCCATTAACTTCTGAATTTCTTTATCTGTTGGATAATCTGCATAAGTTGTTCTACGGCTCAACCTAATATCTTCATTCGTTGGTTCAAGAGTATTTAAGGCATTTTCAATTTCTGAGTGTTTATGCGTATTTATTCTGCAGAATACTTTGTAATACCATTCAAAAAATTCTTTTACATTTGTTAAATGCTTAATCCGAGCTTTAACTCCTGATTTTTCATCTGCTTTTAAATAATCATAAAAATCCATTCCATGTTGTTCGTCAAATAAATTAAAATCTTCAAATTTAAAACATTCCTCATAAAAACGAATAGAACGAATTTTTTCCTTAGCCGTTGACGGTTTTACTTTTTCGGTTTTACCTTTTGTTAAATATTTTTCATACTTGATTTTGATGTTTTCATTATTTTCATTAAGTTTTGATTTCTTTTTCCCAGACATTTTTTCTCCTGCTTTTTACCTGTATTTTGATAATAGCATGAAAACCCTCATATTTTGTGAAGATTAGAGAGAATGTAGGTATTCTATTGAAGTTCCACCCTCTCTAAAACTTCATATAAAAAATTCACAAAAAATACTCCTTACCAATATTATGGTAAGGAGCAATTTGATAATAAACGGTTAGAATTTTTCTACAATGTTGAAAATAGATTTAATTTTTTCAAGATTATTTATGTTATCAAATCTATACATAATAGATTGACAGTTTGGACATTTCCCCATTAGTAGAATTGTACCGGCATTCACCATTTTATCTTTGTCTTTTGAAAAATCATTTAATTTTACTTTGTTATTCAAAGGCTTTTTAGGTGTTTTACAGGTGAAACAATGCATTTCATTAGGACGCATTTCTCCGATTTTTCTGCCAGCTCTCCGTTTTTTAATAAATTCAATAAATTCTTCTCCCAATATTTTGTATTTTTTATCACTGGTAAAATACGGCAATCCCGCTTTAATCATATCGTATATAGACCTTACACTATAACCGATAGTTTTTGCTAATTCACTCACCCTGTAGCGTTTTGTAGGAGCTACTAACCTCAAGTTTACTCTACTCATGTTTTTTCCCCTTTTATTTAATATAAAATTTGGCGAAGGGTAGAAAGGGGGCTAATTTCTTTAAGAATTGGGACTTTTTGAAAGAAATTACGTAAATTTTTGTATCAATTTTAGTAAGTGGTTAATTTTTTGCACGGCAAATTAAGCCCAACAAAGGCTTTGGGGTATGTTGGATGGGGAATAAAAATCGAGTGATTACTTCCTACAAATTACTTTGCACGTATTCTAAAATTTTATTGCCGATTTCGCACTTATGTTCGTTTAAAACTTCTTTTACAATATCTGTGATGATGCTCTTTTGACGTTTCAATTCGGATTTAACAATATGCCGTGAAATATCTAAATCTTGGGCAAAAAGTTCCCAATCTTTGTCGGTTACGTCTTTATAGAACTTGGCTTTGCCTATCTTCATCGCAATTCTTTGGTCGCAATCATATACTGATGAGCATAGCAAATCATAAGCAGGGGTTAAGTCTATGTCATTTGGAGCATAGAAAGATATTGAAAAATTCTTTGCGTGTGCGTCAGTATTACCTATTAGGTAATTGAATACAACTCTTTTAACAAATTCAAGTTTAATTCTTGCCGGAGTTGTTGTTTGATTTAAAACCCACAAGCAATCCTTAAATGTAACGTCATACTTATCTCTTGACTGTACTCCAAGACTTTGAGCAAAATCTTCCTGTAAGATACGTTTCATTCTTAAACATTGCGTTTGAATATGATTTGTGCAAGTTTCACAATCACTTGTATAATCTTCTATATCATCAATATTGCCGTCGCAGTATTGATTCATTATCCTGTCAAATCTTTCAACCAGAAGAAATTCCAAACCGTCAATATTTTTAATTTCAACATCAGGAACATCTATACCTATTTTTTGTGCTGTCTTCATACAGATATACTCGTTCTGTATAGATTGAGCATATTTAGGTAGTGCCGTTTTTATTATGTGAGTTGTCGGAATATCTGTGTCAGGTATAGCGATTTTGCCGTCAATAACACAAACCGCAGTTTTTTCTTGTGCCCCTGCTAATGATATTCTGTTTCCCATGTAGGGTTTATAAGGCAGTTCCTCTATAAGTTTTTTCAGCTCATCATTTGATAGAACTCTGCCCTTTATTTTTATAAAATTTTCTTCAAGTTCGGGTTCATCTTTATGCCTGAATGAAATTGCCCCTGCACAATCTCGTCCGATTGCTTCTAACAGTTTAAAGTCATTGTTTATACCAATTTTATACTTTTTTGCAAGTAAATCTCGCATATTCGGGTTTTCAGGTAGCAATCCCCCAAAGTAAGCTCGGCAAATCTTTTCCTTATAAGGTTCTTTTGACAAGGGAAGCGATAAGGATATAGGATATTCACAACTCTCTTTATATAAGAACTCCATCTTACCGTTTATGAGAGATAAAGTTCCAACTTCAATTCCATTTAGTCTAACTGAAAGCTCACGTGCCATAGACTACTCCTGCACCATAAGTTTAATGCCGAGATTTGACAAGACCTTCAAAGTTTTTTCAACCTCGCAAGTTGGTTTCCCTTTTTCTAAATCAGATAAAAATCTTGTTCCGACATTTGATAGTTGTGCAAGTTGAACTTGCGTAAGCCCCTGTTTCTTACGAGTATCTTTTACCAAATTTCCGATGTCTTTCATTGAAGTTATTATCATATAAAATATTCCCGTACTGTAATATTACATGATTTTTTAGTGTTTGTCAATAGAAATATTACCGTAAGGGAATATTTTGTAAAATTCTCTTGTTATATTGATAAAATCTTACCGTACGGGAATACTACAATATAATGAAATAAGTGCTTGTGGACTTCCGAGAAAAGCATACTTTATCCGTAAGATTTTTATGTGGCTGAAAGTATTGATTTTTCGTCCATGAAGTTTTGTAAAAGTTGCCGAGAAAAACACTTGAATTTTTTCGGAAATAGTACATAATGGTCCACACAGAAAGGATTTCAGCCGATGATATATTGTTATGTTCGTGTGAGTTCTCGCACACAAAAACTTGACCGTCAATTAGATAAAGCAAAAAACTACAAGTATGATGTGCTTGTGGAAGAAAAAGCCTCTGGTAAGAACTTTATCGGTCGTGAGAAATATTTAGCGATGAAAGCTCAAATGCGTGAGGGTGATGAACTGATTATTCATAGTCTTGACCGACTTGGAAGAAATTACACAGAGATTAGAGATGAGTGGAATTCGCTAAACAAAATGGGTATAAACATCACCGTTCTTGATATGAATATATTGAACACAAAAGCTGATGACAATGACATTACGAAAAAACTTATTAAACAAATTGTATTTGAACTGTTAGCTTATTTTGCACAAAAAGAACGTGATAATACTCTCCAACGTCAAAAAGAGGGCATTGAATCAGCCCGCAAACGTAATGTGAAATTTGGAAGACCCAAAGTAACAGAATTCCCAAAAGATTTCATCAACGCATACAAATTATATTCAGATGAAAAAATAACTTTAAAGTATGCACTAAAATTAACAGAAATGCCGTCATCTACATTCTACGATTACAAGAAACGTTATGAGGCACAACTTGCATGAGTGTTTTAGATAGCAAATACATTATCCCCTCTTTTGTGTTTATAGTCGGGATTGTCGGGTATCTGACAAATATGTACCCAACAATAGGTTCGGTAATGCTTGTTATGGGAATTTTAGGTTTAATGGCAAACTGCAACGAATGGTCTAATCCAAACTCCAAGACGATTAATATAATTGTTCTATCTTCAATAGTAGTTTTCCTTAATGCTGTATTGGGTTTGATTTATTTAGGTTTCGCAGTGTATGTTCTGTTCTGTGCATTAGATTCAAGACCGCTTACAGCAGATGAAAAAATGTTACAGCAACAGCAACTTATGTATTATGAAACCAGACGGCACAACGAGCAAATGGAACAGCTTGCTCATGAGCAAGAACTAAATAAACCTCGTATAAACGCTTTTGGCAGACTGTTAGACCCGATACTTCCGCAAAGTTCAAAGATGTTGCAGATACATGTAAAATATCATAACGGCACAAGTGGTATGTGGCAAAAAATCGGGATTGAACATGAAGTCCGAGCTATGCTTGAAAATGACTCACGAATTGAAAACTTTGATATTGGTTTATTAAGTCCGTCTGATAATGGTCGTTACCCCGAATATTAAAAATGAAAGGATTTATATGCGTGATTATTTAACTAAAATGGAAGCTAAATTTCTGCAAGATGAAGCAAAGCCTAAAGAAAGCTACAAGGTATTTGAACTTCACCCATTTGTATTTGATAATTCCGACAACTTGGACAAATCACTTTTAACAGTAGAGATACAGGGAGCAAAGAAGTTTGAAATGTCTAACAGTGCCGTAACCGACAGTTGTCCTATTTGTGGTTCTCATAATATGTTAGAACCGTATTATTTGAAAGGTAACTTCATTAACGGTGATAACTTGTTTTTAGCAAAATGCCAAAGATGCGATGTTGATGTTGCTTATAACTCCCGAATGCACTTTGATAGAGTTCGAAGTGTTATGTGGGCTTATAGGGATAGCCTGCAAATATCACAAAACACGAAACCCAAAAAGAAAACCCCCAATATTTAGCCGAGGTAATTTAAGGGGGTACAATGAAAGAAAGGTTTTCCCGATTTAAAGTATTTCAAATATTTTATTGATTAAAACATTACTGCCAACTTCCTCTATTTAATAATTACGCAACATTCCTTAAACTCTCAATCATAGAGCAAACTTTAAGGGTACTTGGAGTATAAAAATGACGATAGAATTTCTCAATAAAGGTTTCCAAACTAAAACAGGAGTTGGAGTATTTTTTATATTTAGGGGTTGAATTGGTTTCAACCCCTTTTATAATGCTCATTTCCGCGTTTCGATTTTTGCTCGATTTTTTGCTAATTTTGTAGTTGTTTTCAACCAATTCTTGGAAAACAGGACGGAGTTTTATTATAAATAGACAGTTAAAATTGAACAAGTCGGACAATGAAATTGAAAAGTTTAATTTTGCGTTTAATTAAGTCGGAAATTGTTCAATTCTATCTGTCAGACAGTTCAAATTGAAAAGATAATTTGTTCAATTCTCTCTGTAT
>CAYVSD010000013.1:0-24166 GCA_964453315.1 uncultured Muribaculaceae bacterium
GGAACAAACAGTACAAATACATTTGCCGGATCTGTTTTAATGGATACAAAAAATATTTTACTTGGCGGTGCTTATAATAATGTTAAAATTAATGCAAATTCATCTTATTTAGCACGTAACAATGTCGCATTAGGATATAATGCTCTTAATGCAATTAGCAGCGGTTCAAGTACAACAAGTGCTAAAAATAATACGGCGGTTGGTTATTATGCCGGTAGCGCGGTTTCCAGCGGAGATGAAAATAATACTTATGTTGGTTATCAGACAGGGCAAAACGGATTGGGATTAAAAGAACGTACATTTATTGGTTCAAAGGCTGGTTTAAGCAATACAGGTAATAAAAACACTGCTATAGGCTATAATGCCGGTTCAAAAGGCAGTGGTTCCAACAACACATTTATAGGTGTAAATGTTGGTCAAAAATTAACAACAGGTGAAAAAAATTACGGTCAAGGATATAATGCATTATCTTCTCTTACAACAGGTAATAATAATATAGCAATTGGAGCAAATGCATTATCTTCTCTTACTAGCGGAAGTCATAACGTTGCTATTGGTTATAATGCCTGCTCGCAGGTAACTAGCGGTTCTTATAAAACATGTATTGGTGCAAATTCCGGTCCTAAAGCAGGTTCAACGGCAGAAAATTACCTTCAGGCAAGAACAGATAGCGTAGAAAGAACATATATAGGTTCTACGCCGTACAATTATGGAGGAGACGCTGTTTTAGAAATTCATAATCCGGATTCTACCAATGACAATCTAGTAAACGGACCTTCTGTAAGATCAAACACAACAACAGTTATTAACGGTAATTTAATAGTTAGAGGCAGATTATTTTTTACGAACGGATCATATTTATATCCGGTAAGCAATGATAACGATGTAACCTCTTCAAGTATGAGTCGCGGTTTAGGCTATCGTGAGGGACGTGATTCTGGAATACCTTGCGGGACTCAAACGAGTGAAATATCTAATTATAATTTTTGCCCAAGTTTAAAAGAATCAGATCGCCGCTTAAAAAATATCGGGTTTAAAAATTTAGATGGATTAGACAAAATTAAACAATTAAAAGTTTACAATTATAACTTTAAAAATGATAAGGCAAAAACTCTGCAAGTCGGTGTTATTGCACAAGAGCTTCAAAAAGTATTCCCAAATGCTGTAGCGAAAGATTCTGACGGATATTTAAGAATTCGCTGGGATGAAATATTGTTTGCATCTGTAAATGCAATAAAAGAACTCGATTTAAAAATAACAACACTTATAAAAAAAGCGACTTCTATTGAAGCAAAAATTGTAAAACTTGAAAAACAAAATGAGCAATTAAAGCTAGAAGTTGCGCAACTTACAAACAGAGTAGAAGCTCTCAAGGAAAAATAAATCTTATTATTTATATTATAACTCCGGCTGCCAATTATATCGGCAGCTTTTTTTTATCTTATTAAAAATTAATAAAAATTTGATTATTTGTATTTTTTACACTAAACTATATTGAAAAACGGAGTGCCGGGTTGGAATTAAAAGACTTACCGGCAAATAATAGAAATTAAGGAGAAAAAAGAAAATGACAAACAAGAACTTTTTGTTCACTTCCGAATCAGTAACGGAAGGACACCCCGACAAAGTATGCGACCAAATTTCGGACGCTATTTTAGATGAATTTTTAACGAAAGATTCTCATTCAAGAGTTGCAGCAGAAACAACCGTAACTACTGGCATGGCGCTTGTTTGTGGTGAAATCACTGCAGATTGTTATGTTGATATCCCACAGGTTGTAAGAAACACAATTCGCAATATCGGTTATACAGGTATTAACGGCGGAGGATTTGATGCTGATACTTGCGCAGTTTTAACAAGTATTGATGAACAATCAACCGATATCGGCAGCGGTGTTAATAAAGCATTAGAATCAAGAAATGATAATTCCGATATCACATCTTCAGAAACTGAAGCAATCGGTGCAGGAGATCAAGGCATTATGTTCGGTTATGCTTGTAATGAAACACCGGAACTCATGCCATTACCTATCAGCCTTGCGCATAAATTATCATATAGATTAACACAGGTTAGAAAACAAGGTATTGTTAATTATTTAAGACCTGACGGAAAATCTCAAGTTACGGTTGAATATGTAAACGGTCAGCCGTCAAGAATACATACAATTTTGCTTTCTACTCAACACAATCCTGAAATTAACGATATTTCTGATAACAAGCAAATACAGGACATTATTGCCGGCGATTTAAAGAAATACGTTATAGATTATGTATTTGAAAATGAAAGTATTAAACCGGATTCTAACACAAAAATTTTAATCAATCCTTCAGGAAGATTTGTAATAGGCGGTCCTCAAGGTGATTCAGGCTTAACAGGAAGAAAGATTATCGTTGATACTTATGGTGGATATTCTCGTCACGGCGGCGGTGCTTTCTCAGGAAAAGATCCTACAAAAGTTGACAGATCGGCGGCTTATGCTTCGAGATATGTTGCCAAAAATATTGTGGCTGCCGGACTTGCCGATAAGTGCGAAATCGAACTTGCTTATGCAATTGGTGTTGCAGAGCCTTTATCAATAATGGTAGATACATTTGGTACGGGCAAAATTTCTGATGAGGAAATTTCAAAACTTGTTCGTGCTAATTTTGATTTAACCCCTGCAGGTATTATTAACAAATTCGATTTAAGAAACTTACCTGCGAAAAATGGCGGTAAATTCTATCAATTACTTGCAGCATACGGTCATATGGGAAGAACAGACATTAGTGTTCCTTGGGAACAGCTTGATAAAGTGCAAGATTTAAAATCACAAACTTTATCTTGTGGTTGCGGGTGCTAATTAAATTTTCTTATTTAAATAAAATACAGACCCTGAAATAAATTCAGGGTCTGTTTGTATTTATCTTATTTTTCTAATGCACTAAGTTCTTGCGAAAGAATATCAAGTTGTTTTTTAAGTTGAGCATTATCTTTTTTCAAAACACTCACGCGCTCTATATCATTTTTAATACGCAAAGCAAGTGTATCGATTTTTGAATTTAATTCTTTAACTGCATTGATAGCAGAATAAAAAATTTCATCCCAACGGATTTTATAATAACCGTCAGCAGCTTTAGTTACCGCCGTTGGGAAAATACGTTTTAAATCCTGTGCAATAACACCAACATGAGGCAATTTTAATTTATCTTTTTTGTACGTATAATTATAAACCTTTAATTTATTAATTTCTTTCAAACCACCTGCGAATTCCGTACCGATATTTTTCAACCTTACATCTGATTTAAGATAAGGACAGCAAGTATTCTCTCCATTAAAAGCATGTGCATAATCTACAACAACATCATCATCTGGTCTACCATAACCTTTTGAAATCCATCTGCCTGTCGACTGATCAGTATACCCTCCGCCAATTGTAAAATTATATTTTGCGTAAACGTTACCTGTGCCGGATGTTGCCCAGTCATAAGATACAATACCATTATCACTACCATCTGAAGCGGCACAAATACATGCCCCAAACCCGTTAATTTTCTCATGAATTGGACGTTTGCAAGCCCCTATCAAATTTTCTGATTCATGTGAGCCCGTATATCCTCCCACAAGATGAGCCCAGGTTCCATCCTTAGGGTGTGAAATATGGAAAGAAGCCAAACCATGTCCGCCAGTCATACCGTGATTTCCCAAGTTCGCTCTCATAAAAGTTTGCCCTCTGATAATTAAATTACCATTTATAACAACAGATGAATTACCTATTCCGTTATGAGTACCGTTAACATTATGAACTTCTAATACCGCATTACCGTCAGTATAATTTTTCTTAGGCCTGCTGCCGATAAATATTCTCTCGGTGCTATCACTTAAAATACTTGATGTGCCTACGCCTCCATTAAATACAGCGTGAGCATCATACTCTGATGCCGACATTGCACCGGAATCTTTACCAATACATGTCTTATAGCTGCCGGTAACAGCAGAACAAGCATTATAACCAATAGCAGTATTATAATTACCATTATTATTTCTTAATGTATAAGCACCAACAGCCGTATTATAATACCCGCTTTTAAAAGCAGAATTATACATTGCCATAGCACCCAACGCAGTATTATTATCACCGGAATGTCTTTGTGCAACATTAGAACCAACATAAGTGTTATTACTACCGGAAGAACCACTCATTACATAATTACCTATAAGGGTATTTGAACTGCCGGATACAGATTGACCTGAGTGATACCCTATTGTAGTATTTTGACTGCCTGTTTTAATTGCGTTACCCGCATTCATCCCAATAGAAGTATTATCACTGCCTGTAGTAAGTTCATATAATGCTTGGTATCCAACAGCGGTATTTCTACCACCTGAAGTAATGTTTTTTAAAGAACTAACTCCAAATGCTGTATTATCTGAAGCATAAGATGTAATACTCCTAAAAGGCCCGCCAATCATAAAGTTTCCATTTCCTGCAAAAAGAGATGAAACTAAACTACCGTTACCGTTATCATTATCGCCATAGCGAAAATCTATTTGTGCCTGAGGAATAGAAAGTAAACTTGAACCGCGAATTATCAATTTTGAATACGGAGCATATCTGGAAAAAACATCACTGGGACGGGTAGGAGATATTCCAATAAAAGACTGTGCCAACAATGTTTTATTTAATTCATCAGTATAAGCATTACCATTTGTATCATCTTGAACAAATGACCATACATAATCCGATGAAGCGTTATTATATCGTACCGTGAAAACAGGTGCAAATGCAGCGAATAATATGGTTAATATCGCCATTAAAACCATTAATTCTGATAAAGTAAATGCTTTATATTTAAATATTTTCATTTTTTATATGCCTCGTTTACCTTTTTTCTAATTTCGCAGCTCGCGCATTTAATTCAGAAATACGCTTTTTAATAATTTTGTTATCTTTATTCAAAGTATTTACATCAGACGCTAAAGTTGAAATATCTGATGCAATTTTTTCAACTTTTTGATTTAAAGTTTTTATAGAATTAATTAGGGCAAAAAACATTTCATCCCATCTTATGCGATAAAAACCGTCCTTTGCTTTTGTAACAGAATTTGGAAAGATTTTTATTAAATCCTGTGCAATAACCCCAACTTCAGGAGTTTTATTTTTATCATTTTTAAATGTATAGTTAAACGGCTTTATACTTAATATTTTTTCAAGCCCATCATTATTATCAGTAATATTTTCTTTTAACCTGATATCAGACAAATTAGGGAAATCACTGACAGACATACTATAGCTAAACCCGGTAAAAGAATTCCTTTCTAAATAATTATCAGAAATAGGATTTCTATGCAACGCACACTCCCATGGCCAACTACGATATTTTTTCTTACCAACAACACCCCCTCCCCGTCTACAACTATCTTCTCCACAATATCTTTCCCAAGCTCCTTTTGAAATACTATGTCGCCCATAATATGCAATATTGCTATCTGTCCAATTGTTGGTATTCATACTATCCATAGTGTATAAATCGCCTCTTAAAACAAGATTTGAATTCAATACTACCGATGAACTTTTGCTTGAATTAATATTATGCACTTCTAGTACACCACGTCCGGTAAAACCTCCATGAGGAACCCCGCCGAGAAAAATACGCTCACCCCCGTCATCATTATAATAATTAGGTGAACCATTTTGTGCATACCCGGACTGATATCCTATACAAGTTTTTGAACCAATCGCTGTTGTTATAGAATCGCATGCCTTTTCTCCAATAGCAGTCATATTCCTCATTTGAGGATTTTTATTATTGTAAGTATTATATCCTACAATCGTATTATATGAACCATATCTACCCCAAGTTTCATCATCAACACCACCGGTTCCAGCAAATTGCGTTCCTGCAAAAACATTTTCCTCCCCGTTTGTTAATGCCATTCCTGTATAAGCACCGACTGCAGTATTTCTCCAACCGACTAAATTCCTTGAATTTAAAGAATTATATCCAACACCCACCGAATCTGTCGGTTCATTCTCAGATCTGCCACTATTTGCTCCGACAAAAACATTCCATATTTTAGCTTCGTTTTTTGATGCTAAATCAATCGCAGCATTAGCACCAACAGCAGTTGTTTTAGAAGTATTTTCATCATTTGTAGGATCAGAACCCGTATCTGTACTAAGCATCATTGAAGGATGCATTAAAGTATGAGCACCGATTAGAGTCGAATCAGAAAGAGTGTTTCCTGATTTCACAGCACCCGCTATATTATGCCCTATTGCCGTAACTCTTGATCCTGGTTCTGTATACCCAGAGCCTAAAATCATATTAGAATCGTCTGTTAATAAAGATCCTGCACTCAAACCTTTATCATCACCATATCTAAATTGAATTTGTCTTTGTCTTTTTTTTGAACTACTCCCAGGATTAGCTCTTAATGTAAGCTTCCCGCCTTTCTTTTTATCCGCATCACTTAAGCTATATGGCTGAGCAATGCCGATAAAAGCAATAGAAGCCCACTCGTCAACCGCTGGATTATAATAAGAATCCCGATTGGTATCTGCTGTAACATAATTCCAAACAGATTCTCCCGTCCAATCCCCTTGAGCAATCCTTCTTTTTGTGACAATCGGCGCCATAGCAGCAAATAAAAACGCCAATATCAACATTACAATCAAGAGTTCCGTCAGTGAAAACGCTGACTTATCAGTTTTATATATCATCCTCATTCAACTCCAAGAATACTCACAATCATATTATACAACATTTGTCAGTATTATTCAAGTTTCAAAATATATTTTAATAAAATTAAATAATACTTTTATATCGGTAAAATAACAAAAGTTTACATAAACAAATCTTCTATCATGATATACTGGTTATGTAATGAGTCAAAAACAAATAAAATGGACGCTATGCCTGCTCGTAATATTAGGTAATTTTTTAGGGATGTTGGATTCTACAACAGTTCAGCTTGCGCTTTATCCGATTTCACAAGATCTTAACATTACCATGCCGCAGGTACAATGGGTAATAATTGCGTACATGCTCGTTTTAACGGTATTTTTGCCTTTTTTCGGAAAACTTGGCGATATTTTTCCTAAAAACAAAATTTATGCCTCAGGTTTTTTTGTTTTTGCTCTCGGAGCCTTTTTAAATACGACCGCGCCAAGCTTTGGATTATTAATTTTATACCGATGCATTGAAGCTTTGGGAGCTTCAATCATGATTGCGAACGGACCGGCTGCAATTGCAGCTCTGTTTAAAGGTGAAGACCGAGGTAAAGCACTCGGCATTAACGGATGTCTTGTTGCGGTCGGAGGAATGAGCGGTCCTGCTCTGGGCGGAGCCTTGATAAATTATTTCGGATGGAGGACAATATTTTTCCCTTGTGTTCCGATCGCTGTTATAGGCGTTATAATGTCATATTTATACTTACCAGCATACACTCATAAAGAAAAATTTAAATTTGATTATAAAGGTTTTATATATTTTACAATTGCTTTATTAGCTTTATTACTAACAATCTCCGAAGGCCATCACTGGGGCTGGAAATCACTTAAAATAATAATTCTTGGAATAATTACATTTATCTTTGGAGGATTATTTTACTTTAGAGATAAAAAAATTAATTATCCGATGATTAATTTTAAAATGTTTAAAATTAAAGCTTTTACGTTCGGTAATATAGCAGTAATGACATCATACATGGCTATGTTTACAAACGCTATTTTACTTCCGTTTTTTCTTCAAGAAATAATGAAATATAACGCATTTTTAACAGGAATTTTAATATTACCATATTCTGTTGCTTCTTCCGTTGTTGCACCATTTGCCGGCGCGTATTCAGGACGACATGGAAGTAGAATTTTAACAAGAATAGGTCCAAGTATTTATATATTATCCCTATTAATTTTTACGACATTTAACGCCACGACTCAAATGTGGCATGTTGTTGCGGCTTCAATATTAATGGGAATCGGTAACGGCTTTTTCCAATCACCATCCAACAACGCAATAATTACAAGTGTAAACAAAAACGAGCTTGGAATCGCAAGCGGAATATTATCATTATCGCGAAATTTAGGCAATATTCTAGGTGTTGCCGTAACGATTACTCTCTTTGATAGTTTTAAAAATATTTTTTTAGCTAACAATATCAACTATACTAACGCGTTTTTAAATTCTTATCATATTACAATGTGTTTTGGAATTGTATTCGGAATTATTTGTCTGTCTTCATCTGTTATTGCTTATAAAAAATAGCACTTGAAAAAACAAAAATGTTGTTTTATTATAAAAGTGTAAAAGATACACTAATGAATTTTTGATTGGCGGATGATATGACAACATGTAATGAAAATATAAGAAATATAGCGATTATCGCTCACGTTGACCACGGAAAAACAACACTTGTAGATTGTTTGTTAAAACAAGCCGGAGTATTTCGTGAAAATCAACATGTTGAAGAGCGAGTGCTTGATAGTAACGAACTTGAAAGAGAGCGCGGAATAACAATTCTTTCAAAGAATATCGCAATAAATTACAAAGGGACAAAAATTAATGTTGTAGATACGCCTGGGCACGCTGATTTCGGAGGAGAAGTTGAACGTGTATTAGGAATGGTTGACGGCGCATTACTTATTGTAGATGCAGCAGAAGGTCCTATGCCGCAAACACGTTTTGTACTTTCAAAAGCCCTTGAATTAGGATTAAAAATAATAGTTGTTATTAACAAAATTGATAAACCAGCTGCCGAACCTTTAACAGCTCTCGACAAAGTTTTTGATTTATTTACAGAACTTACTGACAGGCAGGATTTAATAGATTTTCCTTTCATTTTTACAAGCAGTTTACAAGGTTTTGCGATAAATGACTTGGAAGATGAAAAAAAGGATATGATTCCTTTGCTTGACAGCATCTTAGACAATATAAAACCTCCTATTGGAGATAGTAATAAGCCTTTCCAATTCAGAGCAACAACACTTGATTACAATGAATATGTAGGTCGAATTGTAATCGGCCGCGTAGCTCAGGGAAAAGTTCATTCACAAGATACAGTATGCTGGATTCAAGCAGACGGCACTCAATCAAAAGGTAAAATAACAAAACTGTTTGGCTTCCACGATCTTGGAAGAACAGAAATTCAAGAAGCAATTGCCGGAGATATTGTCGGAATTGCAGGATTTTCTGATATTCAAATCGGAGAAACACTATGCGATCCTGAAAATCCCCAAGCTCTGCCTTTAATAAAAGTTGATGAACCTACACTGCAAATGAATTTTTCAGTAAATGACAGCCCATTTGCAGGTACAGAAGGAAAGTTTGTAACTTCACGTCAACTAAGAAAACGTTTATATACAGAATTAGAAAAAAATGTAAGCTTGCGTGTAGAAGATACGGATTCAACTGATTGCTTTAAAGTATCAGGCCGCGGAGAATTACATTTAAGCATATTAATAGAAACTATGCGCCGTGAAGGCTTTGAATTTGCAGTTTCTAAACCGGAAGTAATATTTAAAAACATCAACGGGGTTCAGTCTGAGCCTTATGAAAATCTAACAATTGATGTTCCGGATGAATATGCAGGAAGCGCAATTGAAAGATTGTCAAATCGTAAAGGTGAAATGAAAGATATGTATTCTGCAAAAGGAAGAACACATTTAACTTTTCACATCCCTGCTAGAGGCTTAATCGGATTTAGAGGGGAATTTATCAGAATGACGCGCGGAGAAGGTATTATGTATCATACATTCCTTGAATACAGACCTTATGCCGGCGACATAAGCCGTCAAAGAAGCGGCTCTATAATTGCCCATGAACAGGGCGAAGCTATACCATACGCTCTAGCACAATTTGAAGATCGCGGAGTATTTTTCATCACCCCGAAAACAAAAGTATATCGAGGAATGATTATAGGTGAAGGCAACAAACCTCAAGATATTACTGTAAACATCTGTAAAACTAAAAAACTTACAAATATGAGGAGTTCTACTGCTGATGTTATGGTAACATTACAGGCTCCAAGAATTTTATCATTAGAAGAAGCATTAGAATATATTTCAGATGATGAACTTGTTGAAATTACTCCGGAAAATATAAGACTTCGCAAATCAGATTTAAACAGAAAAATTTATAATTAACTTATAAACTTTCCTTCAAATAAATCCATAACCATATTCACATTGTCGGAATGAAATGAGGAATCGGAGTTTTCTGACTTAGATGCTTGTTTAGATTCGGATTTTGCGGGCAATTCAGTTTGTTGCAAAGGTTCTTCACTATGTTCATCCAGATTAGAAATATCATATTCAGGCTCGTCTTCATCAACTTCAATAGGCGATTTATCAAAACTCAACGCCGGTTTGGGGGCAGGTTTATCATCATCTTCCACACTATTTGTTGATGCGGAATTTGAAGTTTTTTGCTCTTTCTGAAGTTTACTATCTCCCGCCTGAGGAGCTCTTAGTGTAAGTTTTATTTCTGAACCAAAAAGAGATTTTGCCGCTTCCAAAATAGACTTATAATAACTTTCACCTTGAGTAAATTTTTTTAGCCAATTATCACTCTTAACCGCAATAATAATCTCGTTTTGAGCCATAACTATCGGATAGGATTGTTGAGAAAGAATTGCTCTTGTAGGGATACTTGATATCCCTGATAAAAATTTTTCCCATAACGTATTTAAATCACTACTAATAGCAGGTTTTTCCTGTTTAGAAGCTGAAACTTTTTGTTCATTCTCATTTCTTACAGGTTTTTCACTCTTTACCACGCCTAAATCAGCTTGCGTCATTTGGGGCTTTAATGCTGGTTGCTTCATTACAGGAGAAGGAGGAGTGTTATATGCCGAAACATTAACTATTTTACTACCTTCACCGGATTCTAACAGCATCATTCTCTTTTGCAAATCTTCTAACTTAGAGTTCTGCGCAAGATTTGCCATATCTAAAATTGCAACATCCAACCATAACTTAGGATTTGTCGTCAATTTTAATTCTTTAATATAATTTGCGCATTTTTCTGTAAGCGAAATAATTTGGTGTGTTTCAATTTTAGAACACAGAGCATTAATTACACTTATTTGCTCTGTATTTAATTGAACTAAATTATTTGAATCCTTAATTTGTGTTGTTTTTATAATCAATACATTACGTAAATACTCTAAAAAATTTGATAAAATTTGAATAGGCTCGTTACCTTGATTGTATATATCAGAAAGAATTTCCAGAGCTGAATTTTGATCGGATTCAATTATTTTTTCAAATAAAGAATTTAAAGAATTAAAGGACAATCTTCCCAAAAGCTTATTTATATCATCAACATTTAAGGCTGCATCTTTTGAATTTAACACACTTAATTGATCTAACAATGCGATACTATCACGCATTCCGCCTGCAGAATTTTGGGCTATATAATGAAGTGCCTCATCAGTAATATTTATATTTTCATTATCTGAAATATAGCGAAGATGTTTTGAAATATCATCTGTTGTAATACGCTTAAAATCAAAACGCTGACAGCGACTTTTAATAGTATCCAAAACCTTATGAACTTCTGTTGTTGCTAAAATAAAAATAACATTTTCCGGCGGTTCTTCAAGAGTTTTCAATAAAGCATTAAATGCTTGAGCCGTTAACATATGGACTTCGTCTATGATATAAATTTTATACCTGCTATGCACAGGAGCCAAAGCGACTTTTTGAATAATATCATCCGCATCATTAACAGAACGATTACTTGCCGCATCTATTTCTATAACATCAATAGGAACCGAATTTGTTATATTTTTACAATTTTCGCATTCATTACAAGGAGTAACTGTAGGGCCTTTTTCACAGTTTAATGATTTAGCAAAAATTCTTGCTGTCGAAGTTTTCCCAGTTCCACGAGGACCTGTAAACAAATATGCGTGAGAAATTCTACCCATTTCAATCGCATTTGCAAGCGCTTTCTTAATATGCTCCTGACCAACAATTTGTTCAATTGATTGAGGACGGTATTTTCTATACAAAGGAATATAACTTTTATTCATGATAAAATTATTATACCAAATAATCACAAAAAGGACTAATATATGAACATAATTAAACCTGCCAGATTAGAAAAAGGAGATACAATATCAATTGTTGCACCATCAGGATGTATAAGTTATGACAAAATTTTAAATGCAAAAAAGTATTTTGAAGATTTGGGTTATAAAATTAAATTAGGGGCTAATATACAAAAAAAAGACAGATACATGGCAGGCTCTGATGAAGACAGAATAAAGGATCTTCACACAGCTTTTGTTGATAAAGAAATAAAAGCAATAATATGTGCTCGCGGAGGTTACGGAGCAATTAGAATTATAAATAAAATTGACTATAATCTGATTAAAAACAACCCAAAGATATTTTGCGGCTACTCTGATATTACAGCATTATCAGCTATGATTTATAAAAAAACAGGTTTGATTACTTTTTCCGGTCCAATGATAAAAAGCGACTTCCAACCCGATAGTATAAATAATTTCACAGTTGACAATTTTTGGGAAACATTAACAAATGATCATATAAAAATTGTCCCAAATAATAACAATATATTACTAAATCTTGGTAAAAAAACAATAGAAGGAATACTATGGGGTGGAAATTTAGCTACTATTGCATCATTATGCGGTCAAGATTTTATTCCCGATGAAAATTTTATATTTTTCACAGAAGATTTAAATGAACCCGTATACAAAATTGACAGGTATTTTAGACAAATTTTAAATATCGCAAAATTTAAAAGAAATCTTAAAGCAATATTAGTTGGCGAATTTTTAGACGTCGAAGATAACACACAGCTTTCGAATTTATTTAAAGAATTAGCAATAGAAACCCAAGTTCCCATAATCGGAACGTTTAAAATTTCACATGGAAAGGAAAAAATAACAGTTCCTTTTGGAGGATATGGAACTCTTAACAAAAATACTTTATCTATAAAATATTAAGGTCTTATTATCAATACATCTGAATCAACATTTTCTAAAACACGCTTGCTTACTGAGCTAATAAAAAATCTTGAATAATATTTTTTATTTCTTACTCCTGTAACAACCAAATCAATGTTATGCTTTCTTGAATAATCTTCAATAACTTGAGAAGGACGTCCCTTTAGCGCCGATTTATATGAAATTTTTATCCCTTTATCAGAAAATATTTTCTCATATTTTTCCAAAATTTTTAACGCTTCCGCTTTTTGTTTTCTTTCAACATCTACAACCCAATTAGAATCAAGATTACCCTCTAAAAATAAATATTCCGGCATTTCATAAACAGTTAACAAAGAAATTTCTTTATCAACCAAATTTAAATTTTCGATACTTTTTAAAATTACATTTTCACTTAATTCAGAAGAATCCAACGCAAATAATACGGAATTCGAATTATTTATACCTTTCGAGACAAAGACAGAAGTTTTTGAAACAGATGCAAGTTCTTGAGATACAGACCCCAACCACTTTTGAAACCCTTTTTTACCGTTTGAACCCATCACAAGATAGTCATAATTTCCCTCTTGTTCAGTTTCAATAATAGCGTCAACAGGAACACCGCACATTTTAATTGTACAACCTAATTTAGCTCCTCGATCTTTAATAAATTTTTCACTGTATTCAAGAATAGAATCCGCGCTATTTGCACATTTTATAGCAAAATCACTTCCCTCAACATTTATATTATCAGGAAGAAAAGTCCAGTCTGCAACACAAATCACATCTATTACCGGAGAATCAACCCAATATAAAAAATTGTTTAGTGCTTCATAGCTTATTTTTGACCCGTCTGTAGAAAATAATATTTTCATAAAAACTCCTTTTTGATAGAGAATAAATTATGTTAAGTAAAATTACATTAGCTGGTCATATAAGATTTTTTCTGATATTATCTAATTGTAAGAAGTATTAGGGTTAGGGTTAGTTGTGCAAATGTCAGTTGATATAAATACCAAACTTAAGGACTACAAAGAGTTTATAGAATTAATAGCAAAAGTAGAGTATCAAAAATTTTCTACTTCACATTTAATTGAACTGCCTGAATTAGTTAATATAGGAACGTATGCACTTTATACCTTATTTCAACACAATTCACCTGAAAGTTATAACAATACTTATCTTTCTACCGCAATTAAATGGGCAATCAGAAATGAAGTTCGCCGCAGATACAAATGGTATACTCTAAAAAATAAATCAGATGATGATATCGATTTTAAAGAGACTTCAGAGGCTGAATTAAGAGCTGATGTATATAAAAATATACTTTCTATTGACGAACTCGAAAATGCAGAAATCCCGACTCAAATAAAATCAAAAGACAAAACTCCTGAAGAAACAATTGCATTTGACGAATTAAAGCAAGGTATTCTTGATGCGATGCAAAAGCTTCCGCCAAGAGAAAAAGAATTAATTGAATATAAATTTTTTAAAGATAAAAAACTGAGAGAAATTGCAGAAGAATTTAATATTTCACAATCGCGCATTTCTCGTATTATACAAACAGGACTTGACAGAATAAAAAAAGATCTTGCAAAACAGGGGATTATATAGCATAAATGAAAACTATTTTTGAAAAAAGTAACGGCACAAATGGAATTACTCTTACAGATAACGTAAAAGATATTAATTTTTTACCGTCAAATCTGATTCGTAAAACAAAAACTGATTTACCGCAAATTTCAGAGCTTGAAGCTATGCGCCACTACAAAGAATTATCCGACCTCAATTTTTGCATTGAAAAAGGATTTTATCCTCTTGGTTCTTGCACAATGAAATATAACCCTAAAGTAAACGAATTTTTGGCAGGATTGGAAGGATTTAATATTCATCCTCTTGTAAGTGATGAAAAAGCGCAAGGCGCTCTAAAATTAATGTATAATTTACAAAAAGCTCTTTTAACCATAACCGGAATGGATGCCTTAACTCTTTCTCCATCAGCAGGCGCTCACGGAGAAATGACAGGCATGATGATTGTCAGAAAATATTTTGAAACAATCGGCGAAAAACGTACTAAAGTAATTATTCCTGATTCAGCTCACGGTACAAATCCCGCAAGTGCAAAAATGGCAGGATTTGATGTTATTTCCATAAAATCTAATGAACGTGGACAAGTCGACATTCAAGCATTAAAAGAAGCTTTATCTTCTGATGTTGCTGCAATAATGATGACTAATCCTAACACTTTGGGAATTTTTGAAGAAGGTGTAAAAGAAATTTCGGATTTAATGCACGCAAACGGTTCTTTATTATACTATGACGGAGCGAATTTCAATGCAATTATGGGCTGGACAAATCCAAAATTAATGGGATTTGATGTTGTTCATTTAAACCTTCATAAAACATTTTCTACTCCTCACGGAGGCGGTGGTCCCGGAGCAGGTGTAGTTGCTGTTACAGCGCAACTAAAAGAATATCTGCCAAAGCCAATGATTGATTTTGACGGCGAAAGATATTTCAGAAATTATAACATTAAACACTCAATAGGAAATGTGAAAGACTTTTTCGGCAATTTTTCAGTTATGGTTAAAGCGTATGCATACATTCTTATGTGCGGGAAAAACTTAAAACAAATTTCCGAAGATGCTGTTTTAAACGCTAATTATCTTAAAGAAAAACTTAAAAAATATTACAATTTACCTTATGATGAGCCTTGCATGCATGAATTTGTTATAACAGGCGAAAAACAAAAACATGAAAACGGAATCTCGACCTTAAATATTGCAAAGGCACTTATGGATTCTAATACCCACCCGCCGACAGTATATTTCCCGTTAATTGTTCACGAAGCCATTATGATTGAACCTACAGAATCAGAAAGCAAAGAAATTCTTGATGATTTTGTTGAAACAATGATTAAAATTGCAAATGAATGCAAGACAAACCCTAACAAAGTTTTATCAGCACCGCATACAACTCCTGTCAAAAAAATTGATGAGGTTACGGCTGCTCGCCATCCCGATTTAAATTTCAAAAAAGGAATATAACATGTCTAAAGAAATAAAAAAGAAAAAAGTATCATTTCCCCACATGGGTACTGTCAGCGTTGCTTGGTCGGCAGCTTTAAGAATTATTGGCTGCGAACCTTATGTTGAACCATATACCAGCAAAAAAACGTTATCTTTGGGCACAAAACATTCTCCTGAAGCGATTTGCCTGCCATATAAATTAATTCTCGGGAACTTCCTTGAAGCAATAGATGGAGGAGCAGACTACGTTGCCATGCTCGCTTCACCTGGCTGCTGCAGATTGGGAGAATATGGAAAATGCATTGAAAATGCACTTCATGATTTAGGGTATCAGGCAAAATATCTTGAATTGCAGTTATATGACGGAATAAAAGGAATGTATAACTTCCTAAAAACTGCAAGCGGTAAAAATAATCCTTTATTATTTTTACACGCAATTTTAATTGCAATGATTAAAGTATTTATGCTTGACAGTCTTGAAACCAAGCATTCTTACTGCAGAGCAAGAGAAATTCATCAAGGAGATTCCGAAAAACATTATTTAAAAGCCATAAAATATATTGATGAAACTGACACAATAAACGGTTTAAGAAAAGCCCAAAAACTTGTCAATGACGAAATGAAAAAAGTAGAAATTGACTCTAAAAGAGATGTATTATACGTAGATATTACAGGCGAGATTTATGTCGTTAATGATGAATTTTCTAATCAAAATATTGAACGAGAACTCGGGCGAATGGGAGTTCAAGTCCGCAGAAGTTTGACTATCACGAGCTTTTTAAAAGATGCAATTATTCCAAAATTTTTGCGCAATGGTGAAACACACCTCCAAAGAGCATTTAGACTTGCAAAACCGTATCTAATGCGTGATATTGGAGGAGATTCACTCGAATGCGTTTCGGACGTAGCGTATGCAAACGAACGTGGCGCTGACGGAATTATACATATCAGTCCTTTCACTTGTATGCCTGAAATTATGTCGCAAAACATATTTCCTGCGATGAGAGAAAATTGTCAGATACCTATTTTGACATTAATTATGGACGAACAAACAGGGCGCGCCGGATATATAACCAGATTAGAGGCATTTGTTGACCTTATGAGAAGACGTAAAAGAAAGCAGCAAATGTCTGCTAAAATAGAGGAAAATGTAAAAGTAAATGCTGAAACTGTTTAAAAACAATTTTTCAAAAACCAATGATTGTATAATTCTAGCCGCGCCATTAATTATATTTATTTCAATTGTAGGGTGGTTTACAAATTATGCATTAAATGCAGCTAACACATCGTTTAAGTTTATTTTTGCAGCAATAACTATTTTTATTATAACTGCAGGTTTCAGCTCAGCTTGGTTTTATATGGTAAAAAAAATCTTAAAATTATCAAGCAAATTTTTCTTATTTGACAAAAACCGCGCCAAAGAAATGTTTAATATAATTTGTAAATCTCCAAAAGGAATTGGCGAATTATTTATGCCAATGCTGGGAATTTTGGGAGCATCTGCATTATTATATTCAATATTCTTCTTTATAATAAATTACTGTATATCAAAATATATTACTCCTATTGACTTGAACACTTTGGGAATAAGTTATTCTTTTTTAACAACGGATGAAATTTTTAATGAAATATTAAGCTTACCTCAAGAAAAGTTAATTGCCCTAAATTGTTGGTATGTACTTACATTTGGCTTTAGTATAATATTTGCATTTTTTACACTTATGTGGATTCCTGAAATTGTATATGAAAATAAAAATCCTTTTTTAGCACTAATTTCTTCTATTAAAAAGACTTTCTTTACCATTAAAGATTACATATTATTATTTTCATTTGTAATAATTTTATACACATCAGTTTGTATAATAAATTCAATTTTAATGTTAAATCCAATATTATATATAGCGGTTTTGTTAATTTCATATTATTTTGTGCTATATCTGGTTGTGTTATTATTTTCTTATTATGAATATGAGTTCATTGAAACCCAGAATTAAAGTAATTGCTGTCGTTGGGCCTACTGCAAGCGGCAAAACTGACTTTGCCATTAAGCTTGCAAAAGATATAAATGGTGAAATAATTTCTGCTGATTCTCGCTTAGTTTATAAAGAAATGGATATTGGAACTGCAAAGCCAACAAAAGAAGAAATGCAAGGGATTCCGCACCACATGATTGACATAGTTGAGCCTGAATTTGAATACAGCGCAGCGCTGTACCAAAAAGAAGCAAAGCAAAAAATATATGAAATTTCTAATCGGGGTAACATTCCTATTATTGCAGGCGGGACAGGATTATATATTGATATTTTACTAAAAAACTTTGAATTACCAATATTTGAACCGAATAAAGCACTTCGCGCAAAATTATCAAATTACACAACGGAAGAATTAACAAAAATACTTATTAATAAAGACTCAACTGCGCTTGATAATATTGAACTAAAAGACAAAAAAAAGCTTATTAGGGCAATAGAAATTATCGAAGCAACCGGAAAACCTCTTGCGCAATCCCGTTCTATCTCAAAACCCGAATTTGATGTCCAATGGATCGGCTGCAATTTTGAACGTAACGAGCTATACGACAGAATAAATAATAGAGTAGATATTATGATTGAAAAAGGACTTGTTGAAGAAACAAAAGCCCTTATCGAAAAACACGGTAAAATTCCAAATATAATTGATACCATAGGATACAAAGAAATTAATTTCTGGTTAGAAGGGAAATATAGCTTTGATGAAGCTATACAGTTATTAAAACAAAATACAAGACGATACGCAAAACGCCAAATGACGTGGTTTAGACGTAATCAAGAAATTCAATGGAACATATATCCAAGTACTTTAAAAAAATAATCAAATTTTCACTTTTACAACAACTTTCAAAACTTCTTGCTCGGAATCTGACATAATCTGAGGAGCGTGAGCTTCATGAGGATAAATTAAAGCAAAATTCGTTCCATCTAAATTTACAAACGGTGCACCTTCAATATTATTTGAAAAAAACATAATGTCACGATCTTTATCATAAGGCTCAGAAACAGTTAAACTTTCTTTATCACTATAATAAATTTTTTCTCTTCCACGTATTAACAATTGAATATCAATATAATCTTTATGAGCTTCAAACTTCCCGCTTGATAAGGGTTTGGTTATATATTTTTCAACATTTGCATATACACCATCAGATATTTCATGCCGACCTAAATCAATACCTTGGCTAAGATTTGATACAAAATCAATAGCTTCATGCGGAATATTCTTATCGTATAAGCTTATATTTTTTAACTTATTAATTATCATAAGAATTTAGCCTTTTTCCTTATAGAGACAAAACATTTAGTTGTTGCATCATCAGCTCCAATTCTTGTACAAGGATTATCTCCGGTAGCAACAGAACCTAAATTTAAGCAATAAGGCGAATTTGGATTTATTACCCCCGCTTTGCATACAGCATCAGCATAAGATATTTCACTAAATGCAAGAACTCTTTTTCGAAAATTAGATGAAGCTTTATAGTAATAAACGTCAGCAGATAAGTATGCAGAATTATTACCACCTACATGAGCTTCAGCACCGTCTAACGGATATGCGGGATACACACGCCCTGCAGTTGTAACATAAAATGGGAAAACATCCTCCCATAATGTTCCATTACCTTTAGAACCATTTATATCAACATATACGGTAAATCCACTAAGAGCCATATTTTTAGGATCAGCATCTTCTTCAACAGCAATTGCCGATGAACAACAATTTCTGGCATCACTAAGTGTTGATGTTCCATCCAACTTCATACAATGATATTCGCTTGAGCAAAAATATCCACCCGCATCAGTACATGCTTCGGCAGTAGCTTTTTTCAAATCAATACACATATTTTGAGTAGAAGCTGCATTACTTGAATCATAAGATAAACCAGGAATAGATGCAGCTCTATCTCCTAAAATCCACAATTTTAAACCATTTGAAAAAACGATATTTGGAGCGATCGAATTAAACGCGCCGCTTGCACCCTTAATTGAGTTTAATACATTTTCCTTATATGCTGCGTTATAAACACTATCATACTTAGACGGCGAACCGCTAAATGTTGAGCAAGAATAAGATGAAGTATTCCAATTCGCAACAATCAATTCACAAAAACGTTTTGCACTAATCAATGGCGGTGCCGGTACACAAACTTTAGCATCTTCGTCTAATAACATTCCCGGAGGACAGCTGCTTCTGGTGCATCCTATATTACTATCATCACCATCTCCAGAATAACCCATAATACATTCACATTTACCTGTTGAAGAATTATATGTAGAGTAATTTAGACAGCAAGATTTTTTTTGAGGATTGAAATCTGTTTGGCAACTTGTACACTTTCCATCCCCAATGTAATAACTAAGTCCACTTGAATTTTCACAACAAACTTTGCTGTTATTTTCAGACCATGAATATCCATCTTTGCACTGACAATCATTATAGATTTTTTGATTTGAATATAAATTTGAGCCAACCCATGCAGTTGAGCTTGCTGCAGCCTTATTTTCGGTATTTACATAACCCAGACTTTCACAAGTAGGCGCCGCTGAAGGATACCATGATTGAGATGAAGAAGCTACGATAGGCTCTTCATGAACGGTCGTTTTCAAAATACATAGTCCTATTGTCTCTGCATTTATACCATCATCATCGTCATCACTAACATTTTGAGTTGATTCTGTTGTCTCTTCATATGACGCCGATCCATCACAATATTTTTCTACGATATTTGAACAAATATATTGAGTACCGTTAATTATCGAACTTTTTAATTCTGATAGCGCAGCGGCCCTTTTATTTCTAATTTTAGTTTCACAAGTAGAATCTTCATCTACTGTTGTACAAATTGTACTTTGCTTAAAACAAGACTCATTACTAAGCAGCGATAGTAAATAATTATCATACTGTTCCTGCTTTGACATAGTTGAATTACCTGTATTACAATAACTTGATTGAGTAAAATAATTTGTTTTTTCTTCGTCTGTTAATGCACTATACTCTTCTGTCGTTTTAGTACTTAAATCAGTTTCTGAGTAATAAACATCAGCGCTTCCGTTTACGCAAACAACAGAATACTTATAAATATCGCTAATTTTATCACTATCAAATAATTTGGCATCTACTGTATAATCAGCATAAGCCTTTGGAAACAATATTTTAAATATTTTTAACTCTGCACTTGCCAAATTTTTAGATAATTTTGAAATGAAAGGATGAGAGTTACCCTGAATATCATATTTCTTTTGCAATTTTGCAGCAGGAAGTAAAGCCAAATTTATTTTAGAAGGAATTTTACTAGTCTTTGCATAATCAGGATCGCCTAAAGCAGCAATCTGTCCGCCAAGTTTTTCAACGGTTCTAAATGCTAAATAATAAGAATATTCATCAGATCTTTTTAATTGTCCTCTTATCACAGGAACCGTTACCAGAGTAATAATGGCTACAATCAAAACTGATATAGCTATTTCCATCAACGTAAAACCTGAACGTTTATATCCTCGAAAACTCATAATTCCTCACTTTCAATTATTTTAATTCAGAAATTGCTCTTTCATAATCTTCTTTAGAAGGCGCC
Source organism: uncultured Muribaculaceae bacterium (assembly GCA_964453315.1). Classification (GTDB taxonomy): domain Bacteria; phylum Cyanobacteriota; class Vampirovibrionia; order Gastranaerophilales; family Gastranaerophilaceae; genus Zag111. The sequence goes on from CAYVSD010000013.1 coordinate 21,565, forward strand.
TTACCGTGCCAATCTGCATTATTTTCCATAAAACTTACGCCTTTACCTTTAATAGTATTAGCAATAATAGCAGCAGGCTTTGAAGCTTTTTTAGCTTTTTCTATTATTTCATATATTTCTTTTATATTATGTCCATCAATCTCAAAAACATCCCAATTAAAGGCTTTTAACTTATCCGCCAAATTATCAAGAGGTTTTATATCTTCGGTGCAACCGTCAATTTGAAGTCTGTTTCTATCAATAATTGCAATAAGATTGTCAAGATTTTTTGAAGGAGCACCCATAAAAGCTTCCCAAACATTACCCTCTTGTAATTCGCCGTCACCCATTAAAACAAAAACATTCGCAGGGTTATTATCTAATTTTAAAGCCATAGCAATACCACAAGCCATTGATAATCCTTGTCCTAAAGAACCCGTTGCAACTTCTACACCGGGACACCACAATGAAGGGTGACCTTGCAGCCTTGTTCCAAGTTTCCTAAAGGATTTTAACTCTTCTTTATCAAAAAAACCAACCTGTGCCATAACAGAATAATATATCGGAGATACATGACCTTTTGACAACACAAATCTATCTCTTTGAGAATAATCAGAAGAAGTTTTCCCTCTAAGAGAATGTTTCATACATTTGTGAAATAACACAGTCATTATTTCACAAGATGACATTGAACCCCCAATATGTCCGGATTTCGCCCCATATACCATCTCTAAAATATTTCGTCTGTTTTCAAGACATAAATTTTCTAAATCTTTAATTTCAACATCAGATAACATATTATCTCATTAACCTTTCTTTTAAAACATTTAAAACAAATAACGGCAAAGTCGGGAATATTCTTCTAAATCTTTTAGGCTCTTTTATAGTTCGATAAAGCCATTCCAAACCTAAATTCTGCCATATTTCAGGAGCGCGCTCAACAATACCCGCCCAAACATCAAAACTTCCGCCGAGTCCAATCATTAAAGAATTTGGCATAATTTTCTTTAATTTATTTATAAAAAACTCTTGTTTTGGAGCTCCCAATGCAACAAGCACAAGATCAGCCGATGCAGCTTTTAACTGAGATATAATTTCATCATCATCTTTAAAATAACCGTCATGACAATACACCACATCAATATTTGGAATATCTTTTTTTATATTTTCAACAGCTTTTTCAGCAACACCGGGTTTTGCTCCAACAAAAGCTATTTTTTTATTTTCTGAAGCAAATCGTTGAATTAAGGCCCTTCCAAATGTAATTCCGGCAATACGACGTACATTATACCCAAGTATTTTCAACCCTATTTCAACCCCTATCCCGTCAGGAATTACCAATTCTGCATTTTCTATAACATCTGTTAATTCATTATCATGACGAGCGGTAGATATTATTTCAGGATTAATTGTAATAACATGACCACCTGTTTTCACAGCGTAATCTAACGCTTCATTAAACGAAAAACAATCAACTCCATATCCCAATATTCTTACGCGTTGTTCTTTCACAGATATATTATAACATATTATTCAAAATTATGCTATAATTTAAGCATGAAAAAACTTATTCCGTTTATAATTTTTACATTTATATTCATATCCGGTTTGAGAGTTAATGCAGAAAATTACGATTTATTAGTAATCCCAACAAATATATTTACGGTTTGTCAAAATTATTTTTGTTTCCCTGAAGCCTCAGACATCATAGCAAAAGATACAATTTTCTATTTAAACGGTTACAAAAATATACATGCAAAATCTTTAAACGAAATAAGAGCAAAACTTTCTAAAAATTCTCAGCTTAAAACGCAAACTGATGCAATGCTGACACACTATAAAATAAACGATAAAATAGATTTTGGCGCAGTAAATGCTCTATCAAAAGAATTTGACGTAAAATATGTAGCCATTATATCAACATACGCTGTTACAGATAAAGCAGACATTCGCAGAGATTTGTGGGATGTAATGGAATTATCAAGCGCATTTAAATTTACATACCCGTTTGATTTAAAAATAAATGCAGTTTTAATTGATTCCTCCGGCAATATCGTAATGTGGAGTAATAAATACACAAAAGCTTTATCTGATTCAAAAAGCATGTTTGCAGTAACTAATCAAGCACAAGCAATCTCTCAGCTTGAAAAAATAAATGAATATTCCAAAGAAAATGTTGCAAAAAATATAAGTCAAAATATTCATCTAAGATTTTTCCCAAGAGAAGTTCGCACATTTGATTTAGTAAAAAAAGAATTTAAAAATAATGTTGCCCCATTTACTCCAAACGCATTAGATAAGCTTTCCGAACCAAGATTGCGCAGAGAATTAGAAGAACGCGAACGTCATTTTGATTATAGCCGTGGAGATGATTTATTTTCGTTTTAAAAAATCAACAGGTCGGTTCTCCCCTTAACCACTTTTAATAAAAAAGACTTCCTGTGGAAGTCTCATTATATTTGCCGGTGGTCGGGGTTGTCTTGAGTCGCTCGCATTAAACGGCATTACAGGCCACGACCCTTGTCGTGTCCTTTCAGCCTCTGCTCGCTCCTCGCCGAACCGACAATTGGTCGGTTCTCCCCTTAACCACTTTTAATAAAAAAGACTTCCTGTGGAAGTCTCA
>CAYVSD010000013.1:24266-32348 GCA_964453315.1 uncultured Muribaculaceae bacterium
TTATATTTGCCGGTGGTCGGGGTCGAACCGACACGAGGTTTGATCCTCACCAGATTTTGAGTCTGGCACGTCTACCAATTCCATCACACCGGCAAGGTGTGTTTACTTTTTTATAATACAAAAAAAATATTATTTTTCAAGAACTTTTTTAAATTATATTTACCTTAATAAATTCCCCCAAAGTCCAATATAAAAAATATAAAAATATAAGATAAAAATTATATGAAAAAACTATTTTATCTTTTAATAACATTTTTAATCTTTTCTCAAAACACACTTGCAACAACATTTACAGGAGAAGTAACCAAAGTAGGACAAAATGAAAGCAACCAAGTAATAGATTCTAAAACCAAACAAGGGGTTGAATTCGCAAAAATCAGCATTCCCCAAAAGAATTTTCGCACATATACCGACGCAAACGGAAATTTTGAACTGCCGCGAATTCAAATAAATCAACCAACTATTATGAACATTGAAAAAGAAGGTTATAGACCATTTTCAATAACAGTAAATAAAGGCGCCGACATAGCGGCCACGCCTATGAAAATTGAAATTGCCAAAAATGAGCCTTTTGATATAGCACTGGATACAGAAATTTTGCACCTCGGAGATGACAGTTTTGCAAAAACATCAGCTAATGCTTCTGATTTTAAATTAAAATCAATAGGTCCATACTATTCAAAAGATTTCATTATGACAGACAATTCTAAAAAATGTGCTAATTACCTTGTTATAGGATCAGTTTGCGGTCTTGACACAAAACTTGCAAAATCACTCGGGCAAAACCGAATAAAAACAGGCGCATATTCAACCCCCGCAGAAATATATTTTAACGGCAAAAAAATAGGGGAATTAAACATTAATGGAGATAATGAACGAGTAAAAATCCCTAATTCGTTAATAAAAGCAAATGCGACAAATCAGCTTACCATAAAAACAGGTCAAAACATAATGGCAAGAGATCATATAGATTATGATGACATTGAAATAATGAATTTATCTATTTTAAGCGAATAAAAAAGCGGAGTTAAATCAACTCCGCTTCATTAATAACTTGAACTAATTATCTTTTGAGAAAGTCCGGAATTTCTATATTTGTAAAATTCTTATTCGGATTTTCAAAAGTTGGCTTATTAAATGCTCCTGAGAAGAAATCTGCCGCATTTAAATTCGAACCATCTTCAGTTGTAACTCCAAAAGGAGAAGCATTTGAAGATAAGTTAGATTTTAATTCAAAACCTGTTGCAATAACGGTAATCTGAATTTCACCTTGGATTTTTTCATCTACAGCGGTTCCGATAATAACAGTCGCATCATCCAAAACTGCATCGTGAATAATTGAAGCTGCATCGCTAATTTCATGTATACCCATATCAGGACCACCTGTAATATTAACGATAACTCCTGAAGCTCCGTTAATTGAAGATTCTAACAATTGAGAATTTATAGCTTGTTGAGCAGCTTTAACTGCACGACCTTCACCTTGAGCTCTGCCAATACCCATCAAAGCAGAACCTGAAGACTGCATTACAGTTTTAACATCAGCAAAATCTACGTTAATAATACCAGGAACCGTGATGATATCTGAAATACCTTGAACACCACGCAATAACACTTCGTCAACAATTGTAAAAGAATCTTGTAATGATACTTGTCTATCTACAACCTGAAGTAACTTGTCATTTGGTATAACGATAATTGAATCAACATATTCTCTTAATTTATCCAATCCTGCATTAGCCTGATTTTGTCTTTTTCTGCCTTCCCAAGAGAAAGGTTTTGTAACAACACCAATTGTCAAAATACCAAGTTCTCTGGCAATTTTAGCAACAACAGGAGCAGCACCTGTACCGGTTCCGCCGCCCATACCGGCTGTAATAAATACCATATCAGAACCTTCAAGAGCCTTTGCAATTTCTTGTTGAGCTTCTTCTGCAGCTTTTTCACCTACAGAAGGATCGCCGCCAGCACCAAGACCTTGAGTTGAAGATGAACCAAGTTGAATACGATTTTTAGTTTGTCCGTTATACAAAACTTGCAAATCAGTATTCATCAACCAAAATTCAACACCGGAAAGTCCTGATACAATCATTCGGTTAACAGCATTTCCACCGCCTCCGCCAACACCGACTACTTTGATCTTTGTTGGATTTGAGCCTGAATTTGAAATTCTGTCCTGTGATGTTGCCTCTTTGCTTGCAAAAAGGTCTGAAACAATATTTTCCACGTTATTTACCTCTATACTTATTCATTCCTAAAACATATAATTACGGATGTCGTAACTATAAAAACATATTATTTTAAATAGAAAAAAAGTACAAGAATTTTAGAATAATTATGAACAAAATTTAATATTAAAACTTAACAGGAGAAACACCCCAATTTAACTTACTTCTCAAAACGGTATAAAAATCATTCTGACTTAACAAAGCAAGTTTTGCATAATTTCCTGACTTCTTTACTCTGAAAGAATCTTCAAAAGAAAATACCACTTGACCGTCCGCACTTACAATATATTTATTATTTTTTCCTCCGATAACAGAAATTTCATTATCCGCACCGATAACCAAAGGTCTTGCGGAAAACGTATGAGGGCAAATAGGTGTAATAACAAGATCATTAACATCAGGAGCCAATATAGGACCGCCTGCAGCCATACCATAAGCGGTCGATCCTGTAGGAGTCGAAATTATAACTCCATCAGCAAGATACTCACAAACTACTTTATCGTTAATTTTTAATATAAAATTTGATAACCTTGAAGTATCAGCCCCCTTAATAACAAAGTCATTAAGCGCGTTATAAAAACCTGATTCCAGCATCAAGCGATCTTCAACTTTATAATGTCCTGAAAATATTTGCTCAAATGCGAATTCTATATTATCACTTGCTGCTTGAGATAAAAATCCCAAACGACCTAAATTAATACCGAACACAGGCGTTTGATATTTTGAATAAAATCTTGCGGACTTCAAAATTGTACCATCTCCGCCTATTACAAACACAAAATCATAGCCTTGTTTTAATTCGTCAATACTTAAAACTTCCGGCGAAACTCCTTTTGCTTCAAACAATAACAACAATTTCGCCATAATTTCTTTTGAATAATCAATATTTTGATTGTAACAAACGGCATATTTCATACATTCAGTTTATATCAAATAATCAAAATGTAAAATATAATAAAAAAGATGAGTAGAAATTTTGTATATATTCTTTTAACAGAAAAAAACACTCTTTATTGCGGTTATACAGATGATGTTGAGAAACGTTTTCAAGAACATTTAAACGGCAAAGGAGCTAAATATACAAGAGCCTTCAAGCCCATAAAAATCGTATACACAAAAGAATTTTCGACAAAATCAGAAGCCTTAAAAGAAGAATACCGAATAAAACATAAACTAAGCCGAGAAGAAAAATTAAAACTTATAAATGCTAATTAGTCATTTTTTGTAATTTTTCATCTATATCATCTAATTTTTTCTGCTGCTTATCAATTTGTTTTTTAGTTTTTTCAATATTTTTATTTAATTCATCCTTTAAATATTGTTCATAAGCTGCTTCTAATTCAGTTCCCGAGGTTGAACCGGATAGAGATCGAAGTTTTCTGTAATTTTTAGCATCATATTTATAATCTTCTTTCAAGTCTTTAAATTTATATTTATACTCATCTTTGATCTCTTTTACAGAATCCTTATCAGCTTTTTTAAATTGTTTTTTAATGACTTTAGTTTGTTGTTTTTGAAATTTTTCTTCACGCTTTGTTGTCTGATAATCCTGAGTTCCTTGCCTTATTATTTTAAAACCGTTTGCTTCAATATCAACTATATAATTTGTGTCAAAAGAAATCAAAATAGGTTTTTCGCCATGGACACCAATACTCCAAGCTCCAAGATATACGGGAACTTCGCCTGTGTAAGCATAAGCCTGAACCGCGACCCTTTCATTATTCTTTTTCAAAAAACCTAAAGGCACAATATCCCAACGATTAGCATCTAGATTAACCTTCATATATTCTTTCCAAAAATAAGAAATCGTATGCCTTAAATCATTCAAATCATATTTTGTTTTATTATCAAAATCATATAAAAATATATCTGTTTCCCAAATTCCGTCTTCACTGCTGCCAATTTTTTCCTTAACCAAAAGTTTTGAGCCGTCTGAGGAAAAATCAACAGGAGTAAGAGTTCTGAATGCTGCAAAATTATCTATATTTTTATCAGTAGACATTATTGGTTCAAATTCACGTTTTGCAACATTTGCTTTTAATATTTTTTCTAAATTACTATCTCCCTCATCAAGAGGAATCACAAACAAATCGCAATCAACCGTCGCATTGTCACCATAATAATAAACCGCAGGATAAACTAATTTTGAATAATCCGGAGAAACTATCCCCTGAGCATTAATCTGCTTTAATGCAAATAAACGCTTACCTAAAGTTAATTCTTTACTACCTGCAGGGTCATTATATTTTACAATTGAATAAATTGGTTTTGGAATATATTTAAAATCAGAAGGAGTCACTATTTCCGGAACAGAATACTTTTCCTGAGACTTATCTTTATATTCTGACGCCTTTTCATACTCATCTTTAGTCATATAACCTGACGGATAGCGATCATAAATCTTTTTGGACTGCTCTCTTGTAAGATCTTGTTTTAAAACATTATACTGATATTTAATTTCTCTTGATCGGTAATCTGAAGCTCGAACAGCAGAAGAAAATAGAATTATAAACAAAAAAACAAATATAAAATGCTTTTTCATTTAAACAAGCCCATCCTTCATCGCTGTTGCAACAGCTTTTGAACGCGTTTTTACATACAACTTTTGCAAAATATTGTGAACATGAGTTTTTGTTGTTGCAATTGTTATAACAAGTTTTTTAGAAATTTGCGGATTTTTTAAACCTTCAACTAAAAGAGCTAAAACTTCCATTTCACGTTCAGTAAGTCCATAAAGATTTTTACCTTTTTGATAATTAATTTCTCCGCTGCGTTTTTCTTCAATCTGACTATTTTTTCGAATATTAGAAAGAACTACACGTGCAATCGCTGGATCGAGCCAACCCACACCTTCACTAACCGCTTTAATTGCAGCAAGAGTCTGCTCTGACGTTGCACCTTTTGTAATATAACCGTCTGCACCCGCCGCAAATGAATCTAAAATATCATCTTCATTATCACGAGAAGTGTTCATCAAAACCTTTATATCCGGATTTTCATTTTTAATTTTTCTTGTAGCTTCAATGCCATCAATTGTAGGAAGTCCAATATCCATAATTACTAAATCAGGCTTTAAATTAAGAGCTTGTTCAACACCTTCAGGACCATCAGCCGAAGCTCCCAACACTACAATATCTTCATTTTTTGATAACGCGAAAGACAAACCCATTCTTGTCATATCGTGATCTTCTACTATAGTAACTTTTATTTTCCTGCTCATAACATCCTCTATACTCTTGAAAGTACGACTACATTAGTCAACACAAACGAAAATTCACTACCCTTACTCATTTTACTTTCGACCCAAATTTTACCGCCATGCGCTTCAATAATTTGACGAGATAAATATAATCCCAAACCTGTGCCGGTCGAGCGCTTTTTACTCGTTCCTTGAGAAAACCGCTTGAACAAACTCGGTATATCTTCTTTCGGAATCCCGTTTCCGTTATCTACAACAGAAAAGATAAAGTCGCCATTTTGAGACTTGGAATATATATCAATTTGGCCGTCATTATTTGTATAATTTACGGCATTACCGCACAAATTCATTATTACTCTCTTTATTTCAGCTCTGTCAGCGTCAATCAACAGTTCTTCATCAAGATTTGAATTTATTTTAAATTCTATATTCTTTTTCTGAGCCAAAGGCTCTAATTCTCCATAACACTGCTTAATCAAATCATTAACATTGAATACGGTTTTGCAAAGATTTAATTTCCCGCTTTCAAAGCGATAAACTTCTAATAAAGCATTCACAAGCCCTAACAAATCTTCATTACTTTGCACCATTGTAGACAATAATACTCTCTGCTGCTCGCTGATTTCTCCGAGAGATCCATCAAGAAAGAAATTTAGGGTTTGAATAGCCGCAAGCAAAGGTGTGCGTAAATCATGCGTTAATGTTGCAATAAAATCATCTCTCAGACGTTCTGTTTCTTTTTGAACGCTGCAATTTCTGATAACCCCGACAAATTTTTCACTATCATCATTTTCTTCAGATAATGACGCAAAATTAATTTCAACCGGAGTAAGCTCTCCGTTTAACGAATTTTTTACATACAATTCTCTTACTAAAAATTCACTGTTATCACAAGAAAGACCCAGTATTGTATTTTTAATTTCGGAGGCATTAAAATTCGGTTTATCTGAAGTTAAAATATCCTGAATTTTCATATTTTTCAGGGCTGCAGAAGAAAGCCCCACCATATTTTCACAAGCAGGATTTACCTCTCCGATATTCCCCAGAGAATCAATAATGATAATTCCGTCAGCACAATATTCAATAATTCCTGACAATTTTTTGTTTGCTAAAACGAGTTCATGATTTCTTTGACTAACAAGCTCTTCAAGATTTTGAGAATATTTTTTTAATTCATTGCGAGCCTGCTCAAGTTCTTTTATTTTTTGCCTTAAATCTGCAAGCAAATGACTTCTTTCAATACCGTTTTTGATATTCATTATCAAGTCATCATTATCCCACGGTTTTTCAATATATTTATAAACACCGATTTCGTTAATAGTTTTAATAGCATTTTCTTTGTCGGCATAAGCCGTTAACAAAATCATACTTGTTTCTGGATAAAGTTTTTTGGCTTCACGCAAAAACTCCAAACCGTTCATCTCAGGCATTAAAAAATCCGAAATAATAAGGTCAGGAGCTTCTGCTTTCAAATATTTTACAGCTTCAACAGGGTCGTTGTAAATAACAACGTCGCTGAAACCTTCTACTTTCATCAAGGTAGCAAAAGTCGAAGTTAACAATTTATCATCATCAACGTATAATATTTTCCCTAAACTCATACTCATATCATAGAGTATTTTAAAATATTAGACAAATTGTTTACAAAATTGCAATATATATTTAACTTTCATAAGTTTGCTGATGATATTCGCGCTTGCCCAGTTCTTCATCTAAAAGGTATAAAGAGGCTTTTTCAGAACCAAATGCTTTCAATTTTGATAATATTTTTAAAACATTTGTTTCTTCTTCGATTTGTTCTTTTAAATACCAATCAATAAAATATCTGGTTGCAAGATCACATTCTTCCTCTGTAAGATACGCAACACAGTCAATTGAAGAAGTGATAGAACGTTCGTGTTCGTATATTTTTTCAAAAACTTCAACAGGACCGGAATAATTTGTTCCGTTAATTTCAATAGGCTTTAATTCAATTTTGGATTTTCTGTCTAAAATGTATTTATACAAAATCATAGCGTGATCTATCTCTTCACGAGATTGAATTTCCGTCCATTTAGCAAAACCATACAAGCCATTGTCTGCCAAAAAAGCAGACATCGCAAGATATATATAAGCGGAACTAAGTTCTTTATTAATTTGTTCATTTAAAATTTCCCTCACTTTATCATTTATCATAACGAAATCTCCTTTACGTTATGAAGATAAATTGAAGATAAAATAAACACATTCCGCAGTTGTACTAAACTACGCGCCTAATCTAATTTCATCAATATCTATATAAATTCTGTAACCTAAAATTTTACAGATTAATTTCATTTCAACATAGCGCAAAGATTCACTTGCAAGTTTGTGTGAAAGCAAACTTTGAGAATAATTTTTCCCGCTAATTTCTGTCATCCTTCGTGCAAGCTCAGTCAATGTCATACATTTTGACCCGAGCATAATTTTAACCTCTTCACGAACATTCATATAACTATTATAAATTCTCTTGACATGATATGAAAATAATTATATATTCATGTATCATATTCATATAATATGTTATATATTAATAATGTAGTTACAAAAAGGAGAAACACATGAAAAAAGATGCTTTCACTCTCGCCGAGGGTGCTACGCACACAAACATGCTACAAAGGGTTGGTAACGGATTCA
>CAYVSD010000014.1:0-23145 GCA_964453315.1 uncultured Muribaculaceae bacterium
TTAGACCACCTTATCACTCTTCATCAGCGTAAGTTTATTTTTAGTCAGTATAAACCTCAATTAAAAAAGGAGAAGTATTTTATGTTAAACACAACGCAAAATACTGATTTGTTTTGTGATTATTACGCAAAATGGATTAGGATTTACAAAGAAGGAGCAATCCGAAAAGTTACTATGGATAAGTATTTGATGACTTACAAATGGCTGCAAAAACTTATTCCTACATTAATGATATGCGATTTGAACAGAATTACATATCAAAAATTATTAAACGATTATGCCGAATACCACGAACGGCAAACAACCATGGATTTCCATCATCAGCTAAAAGGTGCAATACTGGATGCCGTTGATGACGGTTTTATAGAAAAAGATCCGACAAGAAAAGCCATAATAAAAGGAAAAACTCCAAAAATTAAGAAAATAAAATATCTTAACCAATTTGAATTGCATACGCTTTTGACTAATTTGAATTTAGGAGAATGCATAAATTGGGATTGGTTTATTTTACTTGTTGCAAAAACAGGCATGAGGTTTTCGGAGGCTTTGGCACTAACACCCAATGATTTTGATTTTGCTCATCAATCTCTCTCAATAAGTAAAACTTGGAATTACAAGGAAGCAGGAGGATTTTTACCAACTAAAAATAAATCTTCCGTAAGAAAAATTCAGATTGATTGGCAAACTGTTGTGCAATTCTCGGAATTGTTGAAAGATAAAAATAAAGATATGCCAATATTTGTAAAAGAGGGAAAATCAATATATAATTCTACGGTAAACGGAATTTTAGAACGGCATTGTAAAAGATTAAATCTTCCTGTAATTTCCGTTCACGGACTCAGACATACACACGCATCATTATTGCTTTTTGCAGGAGTATCAATTGCAAGTGTAGCAAGAAGATTGGGACATTCAAGTATGACAACGACTCAAAAAACATACTTGCATATTATAAGAGAACTTGAAAATCAAGATGTTGATTTGGTAATGAGGTCATTATCCGGATTAAGTTAATAGTTAGAAGTTATTGGTTTATACTGCAAATAAAATAGAGGAATTTATTTTCCTCTATTTTTTAAGTTTTTTAAATATTTATACAACGCTAAAATAAAATATCCTTTTTGTTTCGTATTGGTTCAACTGTTGTCATAAATTTTACTCCTTTCGTATACTCCCAATTATGCAAAACGCAGCACAAAAATTATTGCTAAGTTTCAGATATAGTAAGAATTGGCTTCATTAATACATATACTTAACTGTTCTTAGTGCCTTAGTGCCCTGGTATCGTAGTATTATATAAGCAAAAAACTTGACTTATATAACCATAAATGGGAACTATATATTTAAGTATAAAAAATTGGCAAAAATATTGCAAATGGAATTTTCTTATAATTTTTTGTGAAAAATACACCTAAAATTGTTATTTATCAGAATCTTTAATTTATAATATTATTATAATAAATTTTAAAAGGATAAATTATGAAGAAATTATTTTTAGTTTTTTGCGTTCTAATATTTAGCTGTAACCTTGCACTTGCAGAGTATAAACCTATACCCAAAAATTTGAGCAAGCAGTATCAAAAAGAAGTTATAACTGCTATAAATAATGAATATCCTATAACCAAAAAGGGGATAGCCCTTATTGCAAAAACAGCACACGAAAAATATAAAAAAGTTTTAAAAAATAAAAATTTGTATATGGATTATGCTATATCTAATTATGATACATATATTTACACTCCTATTTTTGATTTGCTTTCTGACCTTATTTCTATTACAGGGAATTATGTTGAGATTAATAATGAAGAGTTGGCAACGGATTATGATGAAGTATTGTATAACTATTTAATCCCATATTTTAATGACAATAACATTGACCCACATAAAATAGATAATCTCTATTTTTACGCAAATGCTAAACAAGAAATTATAGAAAAAGAAAATTCTGAAATATACAGATTGGTTTATTCTGAAGATAATTCAGCAAATAATAATGTAAAAACTTTTCAGGAATTTGTAGAAAATCAGATACATAATGATGTTTCATATATCGACATTTTTGATACAAAATATACCTGTTTACACTCAGAATGTTACAATTTAGACAGTTTTAAATATGACAGGCAAAGTAAAACTTATTCTATTGATATGATTTTAGATTTGATGCACTGGGATAGGCATCAAACTTATAAATCACCATACAATGATGGTGATGTGTCTTATTTAATTTTCAATACAAAAATCAATGACAAAAAATTTACGGTTGAATGTAAAAGTTATGTCGCAGCTAATCTTGTTCCGTATTATCATGAAGGCTCAATGTCTGCCCGCTATGATATTAAAGCCATTCATAACGGCAAACCTAAAACGATAAAAGAAATCCGGTCTTTTGAAAAAGAATTTGCAACCGGAATCAATAAAGATATATATTCTGAGCTTATTAAAATCTTGGCTAATAATTAAGCGGATTAGCTGTTTTATTGTTTTTATGTGCCCCAAAATGCAAGTGAGGTCCGGTACTATATCCAGTATTGCCACTTTTTGCGATGATTTGTCCTTGTTTAACTTTTTTACCATATACAACATATCTTCCTATCAAATGTCCATAAAAACTATGTAGTCCATTCCCATGATCTATTTCAACATATTCGCCATAGCCATCATTTTTCCCTGACTGAACGACCGTCCCATCTGCAACAGCATATACAGGTGTATTCATAGGGGTTCCTATATCTATACCATCATGAAATTTTATTGTATTCGTTTTTGGTCGTATTCGCCACCCATACGGACTTGTTATAGGATATCGCCTGTCAACAGGGAAAATCCACTTTTGTGTCTTTGGTGATGGAGTAGGCTTGGGGGCTGGTGTAGGTTGTGGGGTAGGAGCAGATGTCGGTTGAGGTGTCGGAATTTGTGGAGGAATTCTGTTTTCTTGCGGTTTAGTATCCTCTTTTTCTACAGTTTCAACCCAACATTTACAATTAGGATGCGGTCGTTCAGGGACTTCGTCTATACAATCAAATATTTGACCGTCAAGCGATTTACATTCATCACATGTATGCTCGCCGTCCTCCGAATGCCAAATGTAATAGCAAACCCCGCCTTCTAAAACTGTATTTTTAATATTTTCTTGTTCTTCTCTTGCATCTGCTAAATAATTGCTTTCTGACAACTTGCCAAAACGATATAAAGATTGACCAAGATTTTGCAAATCAATATATTTCTTCAAAATTTTATTTTTATCAGCCTGATTAAAAACAGGATTTGAATGATTTTTTAATAAATTTTCCTGTGCCTGCGATATATTTTCTAAAACATTGTTAACCTTATTGCTATTTTGCAATGCATGTAAAACTTTTTCTTTTAAATTTGTCATATATTTTTCTCCTCAAGCTATTAGTTGTGTAAATCTTAAAAACTATTCTTATTATAAATTTGATTTGAATAAGGCACAAGTCGCATTTTCTAGCTAGCCTAAATAGGCGATAGCAACCTCTGCTCATTATTGCGGTAAGAGGATTTCAAAGGTTATAATTATCAAAAATAAAAAATATAATCGCTCAACTTTATTTCAAACCCCGTTCAAAAAATGTTCAAAAAGCCCATTTAGGCATTCAAAAGATATTTTATATATATAAAATTCCCTGTAAAAATAGAAATGCATAAAAATAGTTTTTATGTAATTTTTCAAATTAATAACCTGATAAAATATTTAATATATTAAAATCTTTATTCAAAAAGATAAAGCGAAGTAGCGAGCAAAAGCCTCACTATTCAGGAACGTTGTAAGTTATTCCTAAAACTTTTTCCTCTATGTCACGAATAACATCGGGTGTTAGACCTGTAGGCTTATTATTCAAAATCTCTTTTTTATCTTTTGCGATTGAATCTTCATAAGCTTTTGCACCTTTTAAAAGACTGAATATCTTTGTTGCCGTGAACATTCTTGCAGGCTCAACTTTGATGCCATGTTCCATATCGTTTTTGATAGATTTTAATAAAACTCTGCCAAAATTAAACAATTCCTTGTGAAAAGTCGTTTGATTTTTGACTAAATTATACTTTTTTTGTTCCCAATTCTCGGCAGCTTTCCAGCGGCGGAGCGTTCTTTCATTTACGTGCAATTGTGCAGCAATATCATCTAACGTCATAAATTTCTCAGCATAAAGTTTGAAGGCTTTTTCAGCCAATACAATTTTCTTCATTATAAACTCCTTTAATAAATACCAAAATGTATATCTACATACACAGGATAACTCGTTTTTCAGATTTTTCAAGTCCTGTATAAAAAATAAAATTGTGTCGGAATGATACGAAATAGGCAGTAATGACTTTAATTTTGTTGCGCTCAGAGTAATGAATGTCCTTGTACCAAATAACAAAGGAGGTCATTATGACAGAAGAAATCACAGCAGAACAAGCTCTTAAGAGCAAACAAAAATTCATGGAGTATTTTGAAAATAATACTCCGGAAGTCATTACTGCAACACTTGCGAAATACCAAAGCAAAAGCGGAAAAATCGTTGTTACAATTTGCGATTTAACACAAAACATTGAAACATTGTTAAACGCATTAAGTAATCAAACGGTATTTAATTTACCTAAAATGCCGTATATTGTTTGGATTGTAACAAGTCCCAAAGAACCTATAATGAATTTATTGAAATTCATAAACGACAATTCTAATAATAACGGACTTGGAATATTTGTTTTTAAAGCCTTTTTGAACGGCGATAAAATGGGCTTTGAATGCCTTTTGAAACCTGAGTATAAAGAAAAAACAAAAAGGGTAATAAATACGGATACACCTGTAAAACAACTGCAAAAAGAGTATTGGGAAGTTTATTTTAATGAGTGCGATAACGAGCAAAGTCAAATGCAAGTTGACCCTCAGCCAAGACATTACCAAAATGTGCCGATAGGAAAAGCGGGAGTGCAAATCTTGCAAACAATCAATACTCAGAAAAATTATGTCGCATCTGAAATTGCTATAAATAATAATAAAGAAATATTCAATAAATTATTTGAGCATAAGGATGAGATAGAACAAGAAGTTGGCGAACTTGAGTGGGATTCAAAGGAAAATAACAAATCGTCAAAAATAAGAAAAATATTCCCGATAGACATTAACGATAAAGCGAACCACTTGGAAGCCTCAAAGGAACATATAAAAATGGCGGAAGAATTAAACGCAATCGCACATAAATACCTCTAAATTACAAAGGGGTGTAAAAGCCCCTTTACTTTTTTGATACAATGAAAAGGAATAAACAATATGAAAATTGTTCTAAGGAATAGAAGAAAATTCAAAGATAAACAGGAATTGACGCTTGAGGAATTTAAAAATAAATACCGTAAGGAATTAGATTCGGCGATTGATTCTTATTCACGGACAAGAGAGCGTAAGGATATGTTAAAACCACCGTACATGCATATAAATAAGGATTACGAGGCGGAGTTTTACGAAGACTTACGGTGGAATTTCAACAATAATGCACGCTCGATTTATTATATAGATATAATTAAGTAAGGTCTCTATTTGCATATATTGAGGCTTGGAACATTCCAAGCCTCTATCTTTCTTTGTGCCTGAATGATACGAAATACCCATAATGACTTGAATTCCGGTGGCACACAAGTGATGAATGTCATTGCACATTAAACAAGAAAGGACAGCATTATGAAAAAGATTAAAAAATTAGAACAGGCAAAAGCACAAAAGGCAAACCTTAATGAATGGGAAATTAATCGTACATTCTACTGGGCTTATCAAAGAACACTTAAAAGCGTAAATGAAACCATAGACTTCGTCGATGTAATTTGGAATTATGATGTAAAACCGATTATTGAACATTGCAAAGAGTTTAATATTGATTACATTACAATATCTAATAGTCAAACAAGAATTGAAGATATCTTGACATTATTTGAAGAACAGGGTTGTGAAATCTGTTTAACAAAGGTTAGAGACCCTTATATGATAGATTTCAGAACTCATGAACCCGCAATCCTAAACGCATTTAAAATTATTATAAAAAAATAAGTGTGTCGGAATGATACGAAACACTGCATTATGACTTGAAATATACATTACTGTATTCAATGAATGTTAATGCACAACGGATTTGCGTAGGGCGATGTCGAACGTTAGCGAGCAAGCCCGATAATGTGAGGACAATAGCGAATGGTAGCGATAGCGAAATGAGCGACTTGTCAGAGAGAAAGCAAATCCAAGAGATTAAAAAAGAAAGGACAGAAAAATGACAATAGAAGATTTAAAAGATTTAGACAGAACAATGTTTGGAACTATGGTCAAAAATCACACTACAAATGAAATCGGGATATTATTATACACTTGGACAAACAGTTTTGCTGATGGTGATGTACCCTATGCAACGTGCATTGACAAAAACGGCAAAAAATATAATATCCCGATGGATGATATATCCCCGATTGAAGAATAAAAACCCACACGATGGTGCATATAAAAACATTGTTATTACTAAATATAAAAGGAAGTAAAATTGATTTAGTGGATAAGAAAGGTAAAATATAAACACAAAATCTAATAATATATTTAGTCATTGTTTATATTTTTAGGTATTTGCAATTCTGTATCACTTATTTTGTATTTTTCTTTTAATTTTAATAAATATTTATTTAATATCTCCCAACTTTTAGACATTTGTGATTTAATTCTAACCTTATTACCAAAATTATAATCATTTTCAAAAATACGTTGAGATTTTCGGATATAACTATAGAAATTGCCATATTCTGAATGACGATTTCTTAAATGTGAGTATAAGCCATAAATTTTAGCAATGGGAATTCTTTTGTGTTGATAAAAGTTCCCTAAGACCATTCGTCTAATATGCCGAAAAGCATCTCTCCAAAACGCTCCAATAGTACCATTTCTAACTAAAATAACTTTGCCATTATAGGTGAAACCTAAGTATTGAAAATCTGCGTGAGCATTATATTCTTCTTGAAAAGAGCAGGGTTCATATTCACAATTGTTTGCGTAAAAATGGCAACAAATTGTTTTATTTTTTGATAAAACCAATTTTAACTTCTTTAATTCTCTCTCTACAATAGGCAATAACTCTGTCAGTTCTCGTTTTGTATTTACGATGAACAGAATGTCATCCGAATATCTCCGATAATAACCGCCTACTTTGTTCACAAAATTTTGCATCATTACATCAAAATTTGACATATAAATATTTGCTAATGTTCCGGAAAGATTCGTGCCTTGCGGTATACCCTTTGTTGTGTTAGGGTTTCCTTTTATTATTTCAGGATTTTCTGAAATTATTGTTCTAAAAACTTTTGCCGAGCATATTCTTTTAAAAGAATATGTTTCTTTATCCCAAAAATCAGACTTTGTTGCATGGATATGTCGATTCTTAAGTAATTCATCCAGTTCAATATAATGAAAATTCGTTAGTATCTTAAAAAGCTGATATAAATCATTCGGAAGTTTATCTTTATTAACTAACTTACACAAATTGTTGTATAAAATTTCGTGGTCCAATTCATCAAAAAAACTATGTATATCAAGACCAATAGCATAACATTCACTTCTATTATCAATTTCTCTAAAAGCTTCAGCCGCAAAATCAATGTTGGATTTACCTGTTCCTTTATTATTTTTATTAATGTGTCGATATGCAATACTACATTCTAAAGAATTTTCTTTCAAAAAATTTTCATAATAATTTAATAATTTTTCATTGTAATATGAAAATATATACGAATCCAAGTACCCCGCATAATAAATATCTCTTATTTTATATGGGTCAATTACAGATTGTTCATTATCCTTTTTTTCTAATTTTTTTGATAGTTTAAATTGTTTTATTTGAAAATGCAGAAATGGGAAGAACTTATGAAACAGAATATTTTGTTCTTGCACAATATCTTTGGCTTTAAATTTGTTACATCTCTTATCTAAATGAAGCCTGTTTTTTACTTTTGAGTACCAATCTTTTTGCTTTTTCACTTGTCCTCCTGAGAGGGAGAGTTAACTCTTTTTCGGACCGCAGAACATCCTAACTCCCCTCAGGTATATCCTCCCACCGAAGTGGTTGCCTTTATTTCTGCAATTCACAAATGAATTATTAAGGAGTATCATAATGTTAAATTACAATACAACCAAAATACTTACACTCACAATACTGTTGCTATTGCTAACAATATTGGCGACCTATGTTTCGGAACGAAAGTTTGGACAACCGCTGCGGTTGGACAAACGAAGTGTAGAAACATATGTCGGTCAGATATGTATCTTGACAATGTTCACTCAATTGCCAATAGTAAACTACTACAATTGATGTTATGATTGTAACAAATATTTGAATAAATATTTAGAAACTTAAGAAAAAATTAACTTTTTGGTAAAGCAATGTTAAGTTATTTTTATTTTAGTAATTTAATAGCTTTTTATAAATTTCTATAATTTTATCATTTATATCAATGAAAATGACTTTGTCTAAGCAATTGTTTGCGGCGATGAATTCTTTAACCGTGTTCATCGCAATTTTGCACGCTTCTTCTAGCGGGAAACGGTAAACTCCGCAAGAAATTGCAGGAAATGCGATTGTTTTTATTCCGTTTTCTTTTGCTATTTTTAGAGAAGTTTCGTAGCAGGATTTTAAAAGTTCTTTTTCGTTATGGCTGCCGCCGTGCCATACAGGCCCGACCGTGTGGATTACATATTTTGCGGGCAAATGGTAGCCTTTAGTGATTTTTGCCTGTCCTGTTTTGCAGCCGTTCAGGGTTCTGCATTCCTCAAGCAATCCTTTCCCCGCAGCACGATGAATCGCTCCGTCAACTCCTCCGCCACCTAGCAACGTTTGGTTAGCGGCATTGACTATTGCATCTACTTTTAATTTTGTAATATCACCTTTAATAATTTCTATTTCTGTCATAATACCTACTTTTTGTTTATTATCTTACACTTTTTTATTAAAATTTTCCAGTTATTACTTTTATTTATTAGTTTAAATGAATTCGCTAGACAGTGTGTAGCGAATTCATGGTTAGATTAATAAATTTCGAAAAGCAGTACTGTACCTTTAATTCCAGATTTACAGTAACCTTTGTAGTAACCTTTATAGTAACCCTAAATTTTCGGCAAAATTTCAAAATCTTCATCAAGTTTTTGCGGAAGGAGGAAATTGTAACGCATTACAAAATTATTCACTGTATGAAAACCTAAATTTTTGCTTATAATATTTATCTGCACATGGTGCTCTAATAATAAATGTATATGTGTATTTAGAAGTTTATCATAATTTTGGATATCAACATTTCCAAATATTAGTCCATTTTGTTGTTTTATATCCTTTAATAAAATAGACGGAAGTTTTAAATGTCTTTGTCTGTATTTTGCTCTGTGAGTCTGTTCGGTTCCATGAAATAATGACCTTTGTATAAATATGGTTTTACATGTAAAATCTATATCTTCATATCTTAAAACGGACAATTCGGCAGGAGTTATTCCTAAAGCTAGTATCCACAATTCAGGTTTGTTATTCATTATTATATTTTTAATCTCATCTTTATTATAAAACCCTGTTTCAATCGGCGAATCAAACGAGAAATATAAATCCCCGCGGGAAGCAGAATATTTTGTAAAAATAATACTAATTAAAGATAAAAATCTTTTCAGACTCGCCATTGTATAACCTTCCGCTATCATTTTGCTCTGGTAATTAGTTATAACTTCTTGAGTAATTTCATCAAAAGTATATTTTTTAAAATATGGAATTATATGGTTTTTCAAATAACCTTTTTGACAAATAGCACCCTCTGTTTTCTGTTTATCTAGCAAATTATAATGGTAATTTGCCGCATCTATAAATTTATCAAACAGGATTTTATTATTTTTAGGTTTATTATTTACTTTATCTCTATCTCCATAACCTAAATCAGGTAATTTTACCGGAATGCTTCTCAGCTGTTCAATTTGTTCATGTGTATATTCTCTTGCTAATAATCTTTTAAAACTGATACAATTCGGGACATCACAATCAGGAAACTTTTGAACAACAATTCTATGCACGGCACTGCATGAATACCTTTTAGGCGACAAATAATATTTTTTAAATTCCTCATACATTTCAGGACTAACTGCTGACCTTGCCGTTCTATTATTTGAATAATAATTTAAACACAACCCCTTTATCCCATATTTAAAATATTTATATCTGTACCTTATATAAGAGCAGTATGAAATTTTATACTTATGATGCTTTTCCCCGAGTTTATTTAAAAATTCTTTTAATTTATTTCCTTTTAATCCCCACGCAAGTTTTAATATAGTAAGAACTCTTACAATGTTTCTTTTATTATAATCTTTTTGCTCATTAAATATTTTTAATTCCTTGCTGCTGGAAAATAACTTTTTAGGACTGATCTCCGTAATAATATCTTTATTTATCTCTATATTATACAAATATCTGTGGTCTTTATTATCTGCCTTTTTTAGCTGAGGTTGGATAATACTGTGAATTTCAGGAACATAAGCATAGATATTTTCTGAAATTTTGCTAATCTTATTTTCTTCCAATAATTCATTTATATATTTACTGACAACATCTTTGTCTAACTCTGTCAAAGTAATAATATCTTCAATTTTAAACCGCTCAAGATTCTTTATCAGTTTCAGAATTTTCTGTTTCACTGTTCATAGCCTCCTTAATTACAATCTCATCTATTGAATTTAATCCGTTTGCTTTAGCAAGATTTTCAGTTTTATTTATAACTTTTACAATTTGTCTGAACCTGTTTAAATGCGAATAAATATATTTAATAGCACAATCCGTCATCTCAACTTCAGATAACTCCTGAACAATAGTTTTAATATCCGATTTAGAGAATCTTTCAAATTTTACAATTTCAGACAATCTGTCATATAAATGGCTAAACTTTTTCAATCTCGATTTTGCATTAATCATCCCGACAAGAACTACTGGCACATTTGTTTTATCGTGAATATCTCTTAAAGTTTCAACCGCACGAGAATCAACCGTCAAATAATCAATCTCATCCACAATTATTACCTGAGGTTTTACAAGCAAATTTCTTATTACAAGTTTAAAATTATCCGCTACCCTTAATGAAGTTATCTCTCCCATAGCTTCAAGAATTTCTGTCAATAGCCACCGAGAAGTCATTAATTGAGTACACCTTATTAATAAAGCATCATTTTTAAATGCCCACCAATTTATAGTCTGCGTTTTACCTAACCCCGGTTCTCCATAAACAAGTCCCATCCCCGGAACCCCCTCCGCTCTGTTTTGCAAATTGTTCATCATTGTAATAAATCTTTTAACATTATTTGTTTTTACAAATACATTCTTCATTCTTGTTCCTTTCCGTATATTTCTTTGTATTCATCTGATTGTATATAGCTTGCAAGCCATTTCCGATCATCTGGATTGATGCATCCGTTTTGCATATGCCATTCATATCTTTCATACGCTCTCTTAAATAACGGTCTTGCTACTATTGAAGTCTTAACCTTAGGTTCAAATTTTTGTTTATTCTCCTCTGTCGGCGGGGCTGTTGTGTTTTTTTTAACCTCTTTTGTTTGCCCAATCTTCTCAATCTTTTGAAACTTCATATTATTTAGTAAATCCTGTTCAATATAATCCAAATCTTCAAGATTAAATTGTTCCTTTACCGCCTTAATCGTTCTCTTTCTCAATCTTTGCTGTTTTTCAATCTTGTATTTATAATCTGTAATATCTTTAATATCCCCCATAAGGTTTGCAAGCGGATGCGTTTCCGTAACCCTCTTTGCCTTACATATAAATTCGCCTTTCAGTGTATAAACCTTTATATATGACAAATCAAACAAAGAATATTTTATAAGCGTTTTCTCTCTTAATCCGTACAAAGCTTCGTCAAAATAATCGGATTTTAAAAACCTTATCCCATTCCTGCCGATAGTCTTTATCTCCCGTGCCATCATTAAATCGTCAAGTCTATTTTCGTCTATATTTTGCTTCTCTACGCTATTCAATACTTCTTTAATCGTTTTACCTTTAACATTCGGGCACTCTTTTGAATGGTAATAATCAAGCCATTTATTTATAAGTTGAATAGTCTGCTCTATTGTAGGAACAAAATTATATTTTTCATGTATCTGTTTATGCAATTTTTCATTTCTTTTTAAATGTGCGGGTTTACTCTCAATACTTGTTCCTATATAACTCGGTATAAGTTTTTCAAAACTTTCCTGAAATTCTAAAAAGAAACGCTCGATTACTTTAGCTCGAGCGTTGTATGGAGTGGCATACACAGGTTCTATTCCCAACTGTTTATAAACCCCTGTAAACCCGAGTTCCGAGAAATTCTCCGTTCCTTTAAAATATTTACCTCTAAAGGCTCTGCCATTATCTTGGTACACATATTCAGGAATATGATCCAAATTTAAAATAGCATTTCTTAATGCAGAGGCAATATTTTGGGTACATTCTTCAAGCATAATATCGTAACCGACAAGTCCGCCCGACTTCCAATCCAAAAAACCGAGTAATGTCGCTCGACACGGTTTGCCCGTGAACGGATTTATAACCTGAAAATTCAAATCGTGTCCGTCAGCAATCAATACCTGTCCCGGTTTTAATAATGATGCATTCCTTACAATATACGGACTGACTTTATCTTTTAATGCTTTTTCTCCGTGCCGGGCAAGTGTCCATTTATCCAAATTATTATCTCTAAACCATTTTGCATATCTTCTGAAAGTAACATCTTGAGGTAATATTTCATAACCCCGCTCTTTTAAAATATGTTTTGTAAGAGATATTGATTTCCCGATAGAAAATGCACTCGGAGATAATAAAATTTGTATAAATATCTTTATCTGTTCTTCATTCAAACTCGTTCGGTATTCTTTTCTTGTGGAATACTTATACTGACCGACTAAACAAGTCCAATCTCCGTTATACCCTAATATTTTCCTCCATCTGTATAACGACCCTATTGAAACTTTACCCAAAGTTTTAAAAATCAATGATTGATACATACCTGTGTTATACAGTTCTATAAATTCTTTGTCGGGATTAGTATTTTTTGGCTTTAATTTATCCTGCTTTTGGGTTTTTCTAAAATTAAGCCAAGCATAGATTAAATCATATTTTGCTAATGCAATCTTCTTTTGTTTTTCGGAAATCAATTTTTCCTGTTTAATATTAAGGTTTTCAAGTTCTATTACCTTAGAATCTGTTTCTTTAAAAGTTGCATAATATGTTTGAAAATATTTTATTTGTAAATCTTCTTCTAAAGATGCGAGTTTTATTTTGTAGGTTTTTCCGCCTCGAATATTTTCAACTTTGTATTCATATTTATCTTGATGCAGCGAAAGCCTAACCGCTCGCTTGGTTATATTTTTCAATTTTGCAAGCGTTTCAACATCTATCCAAATATCTTGAATATTAACTTCCGTCATACAAGTATCCTTAATTATTTTAAAGCTACCGTATGTTAGACTGAAACTTCTCAAATTGGAACTGTTTTGAGGGAAATGTGTTGAAGTGTGTTGAAAAAGAATAGGGGTGCTAAAATAAGATTTATCCGTGTTACATTTGAGTCTAGTATTTTATATTTTAATAACTTCTTATATAACAAAAACCTAGGCATCTATACGAAAAAATCGCAGTGAGAAAATCCTAGGTTACACATTAATAATATTTATGATTTTATCCGAAAAGTCAACCCTCACAAATAAAATGATGTAAACAAATACTAATTCAATAATTTATAATCTTGTGTTTTATCCTGCATTAATAAAACAATAAAGGTTGCTATGAATTATAGAGAACGGCTAATAGTAATAAAAATAGTAGCAATAACGCTGCTACTATTTTTAAGTTCTTTATCTGCTTATTAGAGAACGGTGGATTGAGTACGACCTGCACGTTGTACTCAGGTTCCTTTGTCTGTATTATTTATTATTATCCTATTTTTGTCAAGAAAGAGGTTAAGTTTATAGTAATAAATTGCTCTCAGGTCAAAACATGTATATTCCAATCAATAAATATTTTTTCAAACTATTGATATTTTTGGGGAAGTATGTATTTTTGTGTTCAATTGTATCTGAATATTAAGCATAAAATTTTATAAAACAAGAATAAAACGGCTTTAAAACTGAATTGTTACGAACATTTAACATCCTAAATGCAAATTTTTGGCATTTTTTATCACATGTGCTTCCACCTTTCGAGGGCTAAACAAACCCGATATTTTTTACACTTGAATTTAGAAAAATAGAATAAGAATTTTGAAATATAAGGCTAAAAATGTTATAAAAAACAACGGGGAAAGGACTTCCACCTAAAAAATAATACTTCCGACTTTAAAAATATAAATTTTTTCGATTACCTGATTTTGTAAAATGCAAGCTAAAAGTCGTAATTTTCTACAAACTGTAACGCCGTATAACATGGGCTTTTGAACGGTATGGGAACGAAAGATCGCGAAATAATCCAACTATCCGTACAAAGTGGTCTGTTTTGTCCAAGCATGAAAGCTAAACACACGGCTAAATTTCAGGCATAGCTTGATTATTTGAGGACAAAAAGCGGACATTTTTGACTAAATAACCGGACATTTCGGACTTTTCGATTACCTCATTCTCACTTTGAGGGAAGTACCTCAAACTCGCTAAACATAGACCTTTCAGCCCCAAAATAACATTGCCGAAATAATCAAAAGTCACAGCAAAATAACACTTTGAAAAAAATCCGAAAATCGAAAATCGACACGGCGGAAAAATATCAAACTGCTGATTTATAGCAAACTATTGACTAATCCAATAATAACAAGCATTTTAAGGATTTTTTAAAATTAGCAGACTGCTTGTTAATTAACATGAGGATGCAGAAAAAGTAACACAAATTTCCAGAAAATTTAAACAAGATTAAATAATTTAAGACTTATATTTACTTATTTGAATAGTTATAATTATTTATTACTATTTTTAGGATTATTTAATTTTTCATTTCGTTTTTTAGTTTTTGGAACATTGCTCTCACTTAATTTTTTCCTTAATTCCTTAGGAGGATTCAAACCATTTTCAATTTCATATTTTTTATTTTTCATAAAATTAACTCCATTTATTCATAACTAAAATTATTGGCAATATTATTGAAGAATACACTATTGCACTAATAAAAATTTTTGTAGTCCAATTATTCAAATTATCAGAAATATTAAAATATTTTTCTGATTGTTCGTTGTTCTTATCATTTATTCCTAAATTGCAACCTTCTTTGGAGTATTTAATTGAATATATTTGGAGTATCAATGTTATTACAAATAATATAATAGCAAGCAAATAAAATAAAAAGTAAATTATATTGTTAAAATTAATATCTTTTCCTATAAGAAAAGTTATCAGTGCTACCGTAACTGTGAAAATACCTTTTTCTAAAAAGCGACTATTTTCTCTGTAATATTCGTTACAAATTTCAATATATTTATCTTTGTTATTCATATTTTCTCCTGTTATATATTTTGGTTATTGATTAAATCTTATTATTCAATGATATTGCTTTGAAAATTTTTTAATTTAGTATATTGAAGTAATTAAATTACTTTTTATTTATAATCATTTTAAATACATTTTCTTTTTTAGAATTTAAAATTTGTATTTTTTCACCTTCTCTTTTAAGTCTGTTATTCTCATATAAATATTTTTGCAGAATGGCAACTTCTTGCGGGGACAAATTGGGATCTTCATCATTTTGCCCTATAGTATATTCTCCGCAATTACTGCATTTTACGATATTCCAAGAATAATCCTGTCCTAAACTTTTTGCTTCTGTTCCACACATAGGGCATTTAATTTTTCTTTCATTTGCATATTCCATTTTAATTCTCCTTCTTTTTACTATTTAACTCATATAAATTCTTCACCATTTGAGATTTATCTAATGGTAAAATGGCTGTTGCATTATCGGTGTTGATTATTGCAAAATTTTCGATTGATGTTGTAGCCACTAAATTTTTTGTTGAATAAATCAATGAATTTTTAATATTATCAGCAATAACATTTCCGAAAATAACATTACCATTCTCATCTTTTTCTTGAACATTGTATAAAGACTGCCAAGAGCCTAAATCACTCCAATCTGATTCCAATTCTACCAATGCAATATTTTGTGATTTTTCCATAATTGCATAATCAATGGATATTGATGGCATTTTTTCATAAATTTCTACGGATATTTCATTTTTATCAATAAAATTTAGATTTTCAAAATTTTTATAAATATCAGGAGCATTTAGACTAAATTCACTCATAAATGTGGAGATTTTACCCATAAACATTCCACTATTCCAAAAATATTTATTGTCTTGTATATACTTATTTGCAAGTTCTAAATTCGGCTTTTCAACGAATTTTTCAACTTTATAACCTGTTTCAAAAGTAGAATTAACTTTTACATATCCATATCCGGTTTCGGGATAAGTTGGTTTAACCCCGAATGTAACAATAAAACCATTCTTTGCAAGTTCCTTCCCGTTATCAACTGATTTTGAAAATAAATTACAATTTTTTATTAAATGATCGGATGGTAAAACTAAGACTATTTCATCTTCAGATATACCCTTATCTAAAAAATATTTTAATGCACAAAAAATTGCCGGTGCGGTATTTCTTGATAGGGGTTCAGCAATAATGTTTGAAGTGCGAATATAGTCAAGTTGCTTTTTTACATTGGCAAAATGCTTTGAATTTGTAATAGTCAAAATATCGTCAGAATCAACAATATTTAATAACCTTAAATATGTTTTTTGCAACAAACTTTCATTATCATCAAAAAATGATAATAATTGTTTCGGATATTCTTCATTTGATAACGGCCATAAGCGACTGCCATTCCCGCCGGCCAATATTACTGCTTTCACCTCATGCTCCTATATTTTTACAGAATGTTTTATCTTCATTCCTAAAATTGTAATTATTTTATACTTTTTAGATTTTTTATAACTGTCTTTAATAGAAAAAATTCTTTCAAATATATTGTTATATTGAAAACCTTTTTCGGATTTTGCTTTTATCTGTTTGCATTTTTCATCAAGAAATTTAAGGCTAAATTTATTCTTATTTTCTAAAAAGTAAAATATTTCAGGTTTTGACCAACTGCCTTTATACCAATGAATAGTATATGTATCTACAGAAATTTTATGGATATCTTCGTTGCGAATTTGAGCAGGTGAAAATGGTATTAAATATTTACGAGGATAAAGTGTAATATCTTTGTATCCCCTAACTTCATCATCTATATTGTCAAAATCATATTCTTGCTTGCCATAATTTAATTCTAAAAAATGTTTAAAAATGTCAGGACACTTGTATAGATTACTTTTCCAAATTTCGTCATTGTAAAAATCCAACATCTGTTTTAAAAAAGGATTATCCTTTTCGGCACCTAGTATTGCAGGTTCAGTCCTATCATAGCTTTGAATACCCACAAAAGCAGGATTATCCAACAATGGAGATAAATCCTTTATTGCCATAACATCTGTATCAAAGTAAACTCCGCCGTTGTCGTATAGTGTTTTTATACGAATATAATCTGCAACATAAGCCCACATTTTTCTGTCATATACAGTTTTAAACCATTCATTATTTTTTAGTTCTTCTTGGAAATTAAAATATTCTGTAGAATTATCATTGATTTCAATTATTTCAAAATCTTTTAAATTTTGAAACCAAGAGAATAGACACATTAACTCAGCTTTGCCTTTTGGTTCATTAGCTCCCCATACATAAAATATTCGCTTTGGTATCATTTACCCTAACTCCTTATTTTTTTTGCAATAATTTTGATATTATTCCACTTTCTTTGTAATAATTATGAATAATGTAAAAAGGTGTTCTTTCTTGAAAATATTTATTAAACATATTTTTCTTAACTCCCTCTTTGCTATCATTGAAACTGAACCCATAAATACAGATGTTTTTAATAGTGTTTCTGTTGTCGTGAATATAATTTATAATTTGAAACCCTGTTGAGGGGTGAATTAAATTATATTTACTTCTTAAAGTTTTTCTGTAATTAAAATCCAAACTTGTAATCGGGATTTGAGTAATAGAAACAATTTCATATAAAAAGTTTCGAAATTTATCTGTAAAAGCACAATGCTCGATATCATCTGCAACAATAATCATTTTTAAATTTTCAAAATGATTATCATAATTCTTTTTTGTAATATTTCCTGCAATCATCCATATATCATTCTTTGTTCCGTAATCGTTTTGATACTTTTCAGAATTAGAAAAATTGTTAAATTTGATAACTATGTCATTTTTATCAATTTCAAAGCCTTTATTTTGCCCTATTTCGCAGGGGCTATTTCCTACAATAGCAACCGTTTTATTAAGTAATATTCTTTCTAACAGTAATTTTTCTTGGTTGTTTTTAATATGTTCATATATTTTGGCAGATTTAACGATTTCAGTATCTGTAATATTTATACTTTGACAAAATGATGAAACTAATAAAAACTTCGGAATATCACTTACTCCGTATTTTTTGATATGCTTGTTTAATAAAAACTCTGCCTGTGCATAAGATTTATTCTCAATTAATGTCGAAATAGCAATAAGTGAGATTTGTTGCGACATAAAATCTTTATTTACCAATATATATTGTTGTAAAAAGGCATTAAACGAATTGTCGTATTGCATACTCCAAAGTTTTACCAATAACTTTTCTGTTCTTAATTCAAAGGTATTTTTCTTTTTGATTTTAAGTTTCAGTCCTAAAATATTGATAACTGTATGAGTATTTTCAAAGTTAGAACTTATTGATAGAAATTTTGTCATTAAATGTTATCCCCTTCCAAAATTTCTACATCTTCGTTTTTAATATTAGGATTATTTTCTAAATATTGACGAGTATAAACATTCCGAAACAGATTTTTTAAATTTATCGGGTTGATTGAAACAAATTCAGTTTCTTCAAAATATGTATCTTTAAAGTTTTTAAAATATTCCCAATATTCATATTGATGGGCTTGTTTATATTCCACTTTATTATCAGAGAACGCGTGTCCGTCATTTGAACAATCAAATCCTGCCAAATAAATTTTTTTCGCATTGGCAAACAAACAAAATTGTAGAGCGGCAAAAACAGTTCCGCTATACCAAGCAAAAGGCTCTAACGATATATCAATAGGTGTTAAAGTCTCCTGTGGTCGCCTGTTATTTAATATATACATTTCTTTCTTTTTAATTTTTGAAATTGCTGCCGGTCTTATTCTTATTAGATTTTGTTTTGTATGTAAACCAATAAATTTGATACAAGAATTCGGATTATAATCAACGAATCCGTTAATATCTTCCTGCTTTTTAAATTTGTCCTGAGCAAAAAGATAATCGAACTTAATATCTTTCATTTGATAAGCCCTGTTTATACCTATTTTGATGGCATTTTTCGGTAAAGTATCTAAATATTTTAATGAAGGGCCGCCACCGATTATTACTACATTTTTATCAGTAAAACATCCCCTATATTTTTCGAGTTTTGAATTTACTTGCGAAGCCATTGTATAACAACGCAAATCCTCTACAGTTAAGGGCTCTTTACCTTTTCTTTTTGAAAATTTAATACCAAAAATCCTATATGTCTTATAAAATAAATTATTCTCTACTTTAAATAGCTTTTTGAGCATACTCATCTCCAACATATTTCAAATAGTTTTTCGTTTTTGTGCTTGAAACTTCCGGAGTTCTCGGAAGATAAATAACATCACAATATTCCCTCAAATAATCAAATTTGCCTTCCCAATCATCACCCATTACAAAAATATCTGCTTGATATTTTTGTATATCACCAATTTTTTGTTCCCAATTATTTTCCGGAATAACTAAATCTACATATCTGCATGCTTCGAGTATCATTTCCCGCTGTTCATAAGAGTAGTAAGATTTTTTGTTTTTTATCGCATTAAATTCGTCACTTGATAATCCAACTATCAAATAATCTCCAAGATTTTTTGCTCTTTTTAACAGATTTACATGCCCGTAATGTAAGACATCATACGTTCCGTATGTAATTACTCGCTTCATTTTGCTAATTCCTCTAAAATTTTTCTTTCTTCATCATCCAATGACATATATGCTGAATGCACAGGATAGGAATTTTTTGGAATAGACATATAATCGCCATAAATACTTTTTAAAACCTTTTCCGGATGTTGTGGAACCGAAAATTCTGTTCCTTCAAATGTTGCTGTTTTCAAAGGAAATATAGTATGCCAATCATAAACTTTGTTATTCCACTTATGCGGAAAATCTATCCCCATAAAAATTGCCGGTGTACCAGTAGTAATCTGCTGATTTTTTAATATTTTTTCTTTTGTAATAGTTTTAAAATGTGAGCGAATATCATTTACTGTCTTAAATTTTTTGAATTTTTGATACCATTTTATTTTTGTAATTTTGGCAATACGCTTGGATAATTCTTTTTTGCCTTTTTCATTTAATTCAGAATGATATTTATCGTATGGAAAAATATCTATATAAACATTTTCTGATTGTTTACATCTTAACTTTACGAAGCACATTTCTCGTTGATTATTTTTATAAACAATCTCAAGTTCGGGATATTTGTCAAATCCATTTGAAAATAACTCTATAAATCTTTCGTAATCCCTTCTCATCATTCCAATATCAATATCATCATCCCAAGGAATAAAACCTTTATGACGAATAGCGCCTAACAAAGTTCCAAAATCTAACCAATATTGGATATTATATTCTTTACAGATAGCATCAAAACATTTTAGTAAATTTAAATTCGCCTTTTGTACTAATCTCAAAGCACCTGTTGCAGGAGGAATATCATCAATGCTCTTATATTTATTATATTTTTCACTTAACTGTTTTCTTTCATTCAAATATTCCCTACGCAAAATTTTAAATTTAATTCCAAATAAAGTTATTTTTGAATGCTTTGGGGTCTTATTTTTATCTATTGAAAATATAAACTTAATAAAATTTTCTATATATGTGTAATAAAATGCACACCAAAATTTTGGTCTAAATAAAAATAGCGGTCTATGAATTATATACTTAAATAGCCCTATAAGCTCACCTATAATGCGATATTTAAACAGTTCTTTTTTTTCTAATGCCCAAGGGGACATTTGCAAATATTTATAGTATAAATCCTTTCTGTAGCTAAATGAAGCATATTGCCACGGTTTATTTTTACCTATAAAATGAATAATATGCGGATGTTTTGTATAATCAGAACGATTTGAGAAATTACTTATTTGAACATTCCACTTGCTATCTATAAGTAAAATTTCTCCCTTACATACTTGATTAATTATTTCTTGATCACCACAAACAATTTCATTGTAATGTTCTTTTGCATATTCATAAAACTTAGATTCTAAGTTTTGTTCACGCATATTTTTTAAATCCATAACTAATATCCCAGAATTTGTATATGTAGGATTTATTTTTTGCATTTTTTTCTTAATATCAGAAACACCTGCTATGGCATGATTGCCCATTTCAATGTTGAATAAATCGTTTAAACTTTTCTCTACAATAACATCACAGTCAAAATAAATAATTCTGTCAATGTTTGGCAGTAAACTTGGCATTTTTAATCTGTAATATGCTGGTAAAGAAATATATGCGTGAGTTGTAATTCCTTTAAAATCTAAAAACTTATTTTCATCAATTTTAACAAAACTAATATTACAATCTTTTATTGAAGCTAAAGATAATATCTTATTTCTGTTCTCGTAACTTATTCCTCCATCAAGAATATATATGTTTAAATCATCGCCTACATCTGCATTTTTTAAAACAGATGCAATAACAACTCCTGCATATTTTGCATAGTTATCATCACAAGATATACAAACATTTATACAACAGTCTTGTTCTGCTTCTAAATTTAAAAACTCCTTATTCTTAAAATCAATACTTGTATTAATTACCATGCCCTCTACCCTTTATCTCCAAATATTGACTTGAAAAAACTATTATTTTTTATATAAGTATAGTAAAATGCACGTTGCCATCTTGACCTTAAAAGAAATCTCGGTTTTTCTTTGGCAAATCTTAACATTGATATGATATTATTTTCTAGTGTCCAATGTCTTAAATCTTTTTTCGACAATGCCCAAGGAGATTTTTGCAAATATTTATAATAAAAATGTTTATTGTAACTAAAAGAGCCAAAATCCCAAGGTTTTTGTTTTGAAACATAATGAATAATATATGGGTTTCTTGTAAAATTAGAACGATTTATAAAACTTCCGGTTTGAACATTCCATAAAGGATCAATTAGTTTTATTCTTCCTTTACATACTTGGTTGATTATTTCTTGATCGCCACAAACAATTTCTGTCAAATGTTCTCGTGTATATTCAAAAAACTTTTCTTCTATATGTTCTTTTCTTATTCTATCGAGATTAAAAACTAAAACTCCTGCATTTACATAGGTAGGATTTTGTTCAACTATACTTTTTTTAATATCTTGCACTCCGGCAAGTAAATAATCGGATATATCAATATTATTTAGCTTACTCAAACTTGTATCAATTATAGTGTCACAGTCAAGGTATATAACTTTTCCCAAGTTAGGGAAATAAGAAGCAATTTTTAATCTGAAATAGGTTGGAATAGTAATATATTTATGAGTTGTAATTTTTTTAAAAATTTGGAAATCTTCATCTTGCACTTGGAAAAATGTTATTGGAAAATCCGTTATTGAACATATTTGTTGCTTTAAATCTTCTTTAATTCCATTATCTAAAATATAAAAATGATATTTGTCACCTTTATCTGCATTATAAACAATAGATGTTATTGTAACTCCTGCGTACTTTGCGTAATTATTATCACAAGATAGGCATATATTAATTTCTTTATCCATATTACTCCCTAATTCCATATTCTCATTTTTCATCAGAATTATACTTTTGTTGAGTTGGCATGCCAGATATTTATATAATTCCGTAATATTAGTATGTTTTAAGTATTAAATACCTAAAATAATATGTTGAGAAAAAAGACTATTTTTGCAATTTGTATAAGGTAGAAATATAGATTACAAAAGCATTATAGGCATTATTGCAACAAAAGTATAA
>CAYVSD010000014.1:23245-32045 GCA_964453315.1 uncultured Muribaculaceae bacterium
CAACAAAAGTATAATTATGTTGTAAAAATAATATGTTGAATTAGTGTTTATGTTTGGATTATAGAATAAATTTCATATAACTATCATCTAATATGTCTTGATTAATTCCTATATAAATTGAAGTAACTAATGGGGAAGAGTGATTGAATATTTTTTGTAAAATTGCAACATCTTTATATTTTTTATAGTGATGATACCCAAAAGTTTTTCTTAAGGTATGTGTTCCGATTTTATAATCAATACCGGCCTTTCTGCATGCCTCATTTAAAATTCGATAACATTGAGTCCTCTCCATTCTATTGCCAAATTTTGAAATAAATAACGGCTCATCATTATCTCTATCTTTTGTGAACTCATAAATTAAAGGTTTTAATTTATCGTTGATTGGAAATTTTTTATACTTACCTGTCTTAATTTCAGTTAGTTCTACATAAGATTTGTTTTTTACATCTTTTACATTTAGATTAAGAATATCAGAAATTCTTAATCCGCAATTTGTACCAAATAAACATATAAGTAAATTTCTTAATCCATAATTCCCGGATTCATTCAGAAGAATTTTTTCTACTTTGTGCAAATGCTTTTTATTTCTTATTGGTTCAACAATATTCATGTTTTAGTCCTTTCTTAATTAACAAATATCTTTATAATTTAAATGTTTAAAGGTATGGCAATAAATTATGACATCAAAATATATTCAAACGTTGTTCAAAAAGTGTTCAACCGGTCAATTAAGGTGGGGTAAATGTAATTTATATATAAAACCCTTATTTGAATATATTTAAAACCGTTAAAAAACAATTTTAAAAATTAATCCTCATAATTTATTCCTAAAATTTTCTCTTCAATTTCTCTTATGGCTTCAGGAGATAAACCTTCAGGTTTTGTCGTTTCCGGCATGTGCTTTTCACTAGTTACTTTATCCTCATAGATTTTTACATTCTTAAGCATTGTCATAATTTTGGTAACCGCATACATTCTTGCAGGTTCAATCTTTTCGCCTTTTGCCATATCATTTTGTATAGAATCCAACAGGTTTCTCCCGAATTTATACAAATCTTCATGAAAAGTTGTGTTGTTTTTAAGATAATCTGAACGTTTTTCATCCCATTTATCTGTAGCTTTCCAACGGCGAAGAGTTCTTTCATTTACATTTAATCGTTGAGCGATATTTTCTAATGTCATTAATTTTTCAATATATAGTTTTTCGGCAGACTCTGCCAATAATTGTTTTTTCATAATTACTCCTTGTTTTCTAAAATTTTATTGAGCGGATTATAATTTCCGTTATCCAAATTTGCGATTAAATCTTTGTATATTCTTATAAAATTGGGTAAACCATAGTATCCTAATGATTTTTGAATAAAAGTAATCGGAACATTTTGTTTTAAGCACATATTTACAAAATTGTGTTGTAAATCGCTTGGGTACAGTCTTACTATCCCGAGATATGCTGATAACCCTCTTAATACAACATTTTCTATGTACTGTTGAGGAGATTTTGGGGAGGCAAATTTGAATACAAAATCTGTTAATTCAGGTTTTATTCCTTCAAATTTCTTTCTCAAAATACCGGAAATATTGTCATCAAATTTTAATTTTCTTATTGTTGAGCCGCATCTATTCATAACAAGACGTTGTTCGTATAGAAAATATTTCAAAAATATCGTATTCTCTTCAAAATTTATCCTTTCCCAAGTTAAGGCTAATATTTCCGGAACACTTGCTCCCGTTGATAAACTCAAATAAATTACAGGGTATGCCGCAGGATATTTTTTCTTGCAAATATTTAATAATTCAGTAATTTCCTCATCTGATAAAATATTCATATCAACGCTATAAACTTTTTGTTTAGAGTTATTTCTTACAACAAGACTATTTGTTAAAGGACAAACGGTTTTTATAATTAATTTCAGTAATGTAATATAAATATTTACTGACACAAGTTGGAAACCATTATCAAACATACTTTGTTTAAATTGAGCAACAACTTTTGTTGTTATTTCTCTTATTGATAAATTATCAAAATACGGTTTTAAATGGTTTTTATAATTAGTTTTATCGTGCATTAATCTTTCAAGTTTATTTTCCATTTTCAGATGTTTTAAATATATGTATGCTGCTTTTTCAAACTTCATATCAAGAGGTTCTTTTACTTTAATTGTCTCAATTTTTGGTTTTTGAGCCTCAATATTATTTCTGAAATATTCAATTTGCTCTTTTGTAAATTCCGTTCTTACTTTTCTTACAAAAGGGGTAGAAGTATAAGCATAAGGTTGCTCAATCTTTTGCTCTGATTGTAATTCCTTTTGAGCTCTGTATATTGCTTCTTGAGCGGATAATTTTTCATTAGTTAAATAATATTTTTTGAAACAAGTATATATTTCATCAGGAATAGCAACTGTTATATGCTTACTGAATTTTGGAAGAATTCCTCTAAAACCGTATTGCTTATATTTTTGTCGGATTCTTGTAAAAGTTGAGGGTGCAATTCTTGGATAACCGGAGGTTTCATTAAACAACTCTACAACTTTATTTATATTTTTAGTTCCTGCTTGGTGAATTAAGTTTAATAATCCCACATAGGCTCTTACACGATTTTGAGTTTCTTCACCAAATTTTAGAAAATCCTCATAACCTTCCTCTTCCTCTATAACTATCGGTTTAAATTCACTTATTGTTTCATTGCCGTCATTATTGGTAATTTCAGCAGATTTTTTAGTATTGAAAAAATAAGTATTATTATTTTTCAAAATAACTTGTTGTTTAACTAAATCCGATAAAATTTCCGTTACTTCTTTTTCGTCAAGTTCTGATACAACTATTAATTCATCAAGATTAAATTTATCTAATCTTCTTGCTGTTTTTATTATTAAATCTCTACTTTTCAATGTTTAATCCTTTCACTTGTTTTACATCAATTTTGTTTAATCCGTTTGTTGCTGCCAAATTTTCAAGCAATGAAATTCCTTTGATAATCTGGCGAAAGCGGTTAGTTTTTTCAAAAAATATTTCTTTTGCCTCATCTGTTATCTTAATTTCGGATAATTCTTCAACGATAACCTCCATATCCTCTTTTGAAAAAGGCTTAAATTCTATAATTTCAGATAACCTGTCGTATAGATGCCTGTATTTGCCGAGTTTTGTTTTAGCTTCCTGCATACCAATTAATACAACAGGTGTTCCTGTTAAATCGTGTACATCTCTGATAGTCTCAATAATTTTATTGCGGCTTATCAGGTAATCAATTTCGTCAATGATAATTACTTGCGGTTTTAACCTCAAATGAGCAATACATTGTTCCATAAGGTTAGCCATTTTTCTTGATGGGGATTCTCCGAGTTCAAAAACAATTTTTTCCATTAGCCATCGACTGGTCATTTTGTTTTGGGCTCTAACATAAACCGCATCATTTCTTGTTGCCCACCAAACGGCAGTTTGAGTTTTTCCTAATCCGGGATCACCGTAAACTAATCCCATTTTAGGAACTTCATTGGATTTATCAATTAAGTTATTCATTAATCCGATAAAGTTTTTGACATTACGAGTTTTAACAAACAATTTATGCATCAATTACCTCCTTATCTTCGCCATATATTTGCTCGTATTCATCAGTATTTTCGTATTCTTTAATCCAGTCTTGTTCGTCTTTGGTTAGAGTATCTTTTTGGAGCAAATATTCATATTTTTCGTATTTATTTTTGAAAATTCCATTAAAAATTTCTTTATTTGCTTGCTTTTTAACTTCAATACTAAATTCTTGTATCTCATCTTCTTCATGTTTCTCAGGTAAATCCATTGTTAACAAAGGATTATGAACTTGAGTTCTTTTTAAGTGATTTACAAATTCAGTTTCTGTTCTTTTTTCCAATTGTTTTTTAAGTTTTGTTTTTTGTTTTAAATCTTCAATATCTTTTGGAGTTCCAAGATAATTCGCTAATGGGTCTGAAGGATCTACTCTTTTAGCTTCGCAAATAAACTCACCGCTTAATTTATAAACTTTAATTGAACTTAAATTAAACAGGCTGTATTTTATAATTACATTTTTCTTATAACCATATAGAGCTTGGTCAAAATAATCGTTTTTCAAGAATTTTATTCCGTTTCTCTGAATATTCTTGATTTTGCGAGCCATCATAAGGTCATCCAAAGTTTTGATATTAACTCCCTCGCCTCTACCGGCATTAATGACTTCCCCGATGGTTTTACCTTCAACATGTGGACAAGGTTGTTCATAATGATATTTTTGCAACCAAGCATTTAAAACTAAAATAACTTGCTCTATTGTCGGAATATTTAATTTGAATAACTCTTTATGGAGTTTTTCATGCCTTTTAAGCTGTGCCGGCTTTTTAACAATACTTGTTCCAGTGTATGATGGGAGCATAACTTCAAAACTGTCTTGCAATTCTCTGAACAATCTTTCAATTGGCTTTGCTTTTGCATTATACGGTTTAGCATATATTGGTTGAATACCGAGATTTGTAAATAAACCGGATATTCCATTTTCCATAAAATATTTTGCTTTGAATGCTTTACCGTTATCCTGATAAACAAATCTTGGAACTTTACCAAGATTTATAATCGAATTTCGTAATGCACTTGCAATACACTGTGTATTTTCTTCAAGCATTATTTCAAATCCGACAAATCCACCTGATTTCCAATCTTGGTACGCAACTAATGTTGGTCTAACAGGATTTCCTGTATATGGATTTTTGACGAAAAATGCTAATCTGTGACCATCTCCGACTATAACATCTCCGACTTCAAGTTTAGAAACATCTCTTGTTATATATGGTAGAACCTTATCGTGTAATGCTTTATTACCTTCACGAGCTTCAACCCAGACATCATAATGTTCCGCCTTATAATTATTCGCGAACCTTCTGTAAGTTAAGTCGCAGCATAAATTTGTGAACCCTCGTTGAGCTAATGCCATTTTTGTATATTTTATGGCTTTCCCAATATTTAACTGGTTTGGGTGCAAAAGATTTTTAAGCAGTTCTGTTTGTTCAGCTTCCGTTAGTGTGGTCTTTTTTGTCCTTTCTCCAAATGTATAATTATTGATTAAACTATGCCAATCGTCATTATATTCTCTTAGTTTCTTGTGCCATTCATAAATTGTACCAATAGCGACTTTGCCAACTAAAATAAATAACTCTTCGCAAATACAATTATTATTGTAGGCATCAAGAAAATCTTTCCCTGCTTGTGTTTTGTTAGGTTTTTCATTCCTGAATTTGTCCCAATTTTTAATTAGGTCATATTTTGCAAGAGCTAATTTTTTCTGATCTTCAGGAACAACATAATTAACTGGAGCAAGAATCGTTGATTTTTCTTGGAGTTCTGTTATTTTTTTTCTAACATTTTCTTCCAAAGATGCTACTAAAAATTCCCAAGTATTAGAACATTTTCTTACAACATATTTCTTCTTTTTGATATATTTTCTAATGGCTCTTTCAGATACACATTTGATTTCAGCAAATTGTTTTGTTGTAATCCAGTCTACATTTAAATTTTGCATAATTTTTCTCCTTTCACACATTAACTCTGCTTTCCGGAAATTGGTAGTCAATGTATCCATATCGAAACATATCAACAAGTGCCATTTCAAACCTACAAAAACAAAGATTTTGTTGTATTGCAAAGGCAAAATTTTTGTATATAATAGTGACCGTTTTTCAAACGGAGCAAAAGCGGAACCAAACGGAACCGAAATTAGTTCCGTTTGTTATATAATGAGGTAAAGGGGTAATCATGGCTATAAAATTAAAACCTGAGCCTGTATGGGCAAAATATATAACAGAGGATAATCTTCCAACAGAAGATTTAAAATTGCTTTGCGAAATTATTGGATTAGAAGCAACTAAGAAATTGATGTTTAATGCCGCAGGAGACAAGTTTTCAATCCATGCTCACTGTAATCAACCATATAAAAAGCAGTATATTATAGATAACTATACTGCGACAAGAAGAAATATAATCGAGTTAGTTAAAGCTTGTGATACAACTCAAAGGTATGTTTATAAGGTAATAAAAGAACATGTTGAGGGGAAGAATAAAAAGTAAATTTATTTATTCTTAATTATATTCAAGAAAGTTCTATTTCTTAACTCGGCATCTATACATATTGAATCAATAGACATAATATACAAATGTACAGGTATTTTGTTGCTATTTTTATCTTCAATATTTTCATTATAAATATAGAAAATAGGATAATCTCCGAATGAAATTGTTTTAACACCCGCTTGTTTACTTAAGTTTTTTGCCATTTGTTCGTTTATGTTTAATACAACATAGCCAAATGCCATTCTTACATTATCCATTGTTTCTACAACAGGATAAATATTCCTTGATAATTCGTATATTCCAACACCATTTTGTAACTCTTTTGCATTTGGGCTTTTAAACTCTATAATAACAACATCTTTTGTACTGTTGTTTACATTATTATAAAAAATTGCAATGTCGGGTTCGCAGTTACCATTATCAATATTACGATTTTGCTCTTTTGTAATATATTCCTTAATTGTTTTTAATTTTTTGTCACTAAATGCACAATTATATGTTAGAAATTTATCATCAAATAGCCATAAATTAGTATCATATATACTAAAATCTTCTTGTTCGGAATTACTAATGATTCCCATTTTCATAAATAAGTTATGTAAATCCGCTTCAGTTGTTTCTTGATCGTTCTTAACCTTTTGTATAGCTTTAATAATTTGTTCTCTATATAAAAAATATTGAGCAAGTTCTCTGGCTGAAAGGTCATTAATCTTTGTAATATTATCAATAAAAACTTTTTTATTTGTATGCTTATTATTTTCAAGCATTTTTATGAAATTTGCTTTTACTTTTTCTTTTTCATCAATAAATTTTTTCTGTGCACTCTTAATGACGTCTGATTTTACTTTAATTTGAGTATTATCTTCTTTTATATATTTCGCTAAATATGGATATTCATCTATACTTTCTTCAATAATTTTTTGATTGTCATTTGCAAGTGCTGGATATTTTTCAAGTAAAATAGTTTCTATAACATTTCTTAAATGCTCATTAATATATGGTATTGGCAATGGATTAGTTATTGTTTTATTATTATCACTCATGCTGAAAATGAATTCATTCCATTCATTATTGGTTCGTTCATTAAAATATTCGGAAGTTAAAAGCATTATAGAAGAATCATTATTTGGCAAAAGTTTTGGTACTATTGATTTTGTAAAAGACTTAACGGTTCTTCCATGAGCACAATAAAAATGCTTATGAATATTTTTCCCATTATTTTCAAAGGCATAATATAAAGAAAAGTCATATTTTATCTGTTGCTCTTCATCAATGCTACTATATATTGAAAAATTTTTCTCACTAAACTTAACAATATTTTCATTATTGATAGTTGTCGTATGGTCACCTAATTTTAGAGTTATATTGAATTTTGCTCCTGAATTGTTAAGCAAAAACAGTTTAACTGATAAGTAATCACTAATTATTTCTTTTATTTGTTCAATATCTGTTATTAAACTCTCATCAGAATCTATTAATTTTTCATTATTTTATAATAATCCGTATTAATATCGTTGAAGTTAACAATTGTTTGTTGCTGATTATTATTATTTTCAATTTTTATGTTATTTTCAGAAAAATTCCTATTGAAATTAAATGAGACTTTTTCGGTTCCTGTATAACTAACTATATCAATATTCCCAAATATTTTTAACCAAGTAAATCTTCCAATTCCTTTACAGCCAATTTTTTGTTTATAAGAAGATAAATACTTTGAAAATGATTCTCTATTGTCTTTATTAAAACCGACTCCATTATCAGTTACAGAATATCCAATAATAGACACTCTTTTGACATTATCAAACAAAGTTCTTTGAGTATCCGTTTTAATATCTATATCAATTTTTGTTGCTTGCGCATCAAGGGAATTAATTATTGCTTCAAATAACGGCTGAAAAAAAGTTATATTCTCATTAATTTGTCCAAGAATACTTGAAATATCAACTTTCATAAAAGCTTGATTTTGCATAGGAACCTCTTTTCGATAATATTCTATCATAAATACAAATATGAATTTCAAAAGTTCGGTTCCGTTTAGGTTCCGCAAAAAGTTCCGTTAAGGTTCCGTTTTGTAACAGAAAAATAATTCTTTCCGGAACCTGTGTTACTATTTTATACAAAAAGTCCGATGTTTGTCATTGGCTATTGTCTTACGGAAATAAGACTTTACGGCATATCAATATGAAAAATTTGACTTTTACCGGACTTAATTTAGACGGAAATCGGACATACCGGACTTTTCTGTAACCCTAAATTACTATAAACAACCTTTGATTTTAGGAGCTTTGAGCCAAGTTCCCCTTTTCTGTATTGTCCTGTTTGTTTACACTGCTCACTAATGCTAAGAAAACGCTCAAAATGCTCAAACTAAAATTATATTATCTCAAAATTAAAAAATCTCTGAAACTCAATGGGGGTAATGTTTTTAATAAAAAATATCAAACTGATGATTTATAGCAAACTAAGCGATTGAATATAATATATTAAAAAAGACAATGGTCAAAACCATTGTCTTTTTGATTTTCCGTAAAAATTGGGCCCGGAGGGATTCGAACCCACGACCAAAGGATTATGAGTCCTCTGCGCTACCGCTGCGCCACAGGCCCGTGGCGTTAAAATCTTATTTAATTGTCAATCATATTTACGGGCTGCGGCTTGCGACAGCTACGCTACCTTCCTCTCGAAAAACGATACTCAATCGTTTTTCTCGGCAGAGTGCCAACAG
>CAYVSD010000015.1:0-31914 GCA_964453315.1 uncultured Muribaculaceae bacterium
TTTATTCATAACTCCTATTTATTATTATAAGATATTTTTGAAAAATTACAACCCCTTTATATTTCCCCCTCTCCCAAGGAGAGGGAATTATAAGAACTTATCGCCCTATCGCCTTATCAATTTTTTCTGCAATATAGGTTGAAAACATTGGCAAAACTCCATAATAAATACCCGCAAAAATTAACGCCGGACGCAAAATATTTATACCCTCAATATATTTCGGCAATTTAGGATTACCTTTATTAATTTGAGAGAATTCTATTATAAATTTATCTGTTTTTTTCTTTACTGCCCTATCAAGAGCATAGCCGCCCAAAATTGTAATCGCGGTTGAAATAATATTATTATAAATTAAAGCCCTTTTACGATTTTCTTTAATTCCGTCACTCTTATTAGTCTTGTATACGGATGTCAAAGTAAGTAAAACATCCGTCAAAGCAGTAATGTGTTTTGCAATATCTTTATCTCGATCTTGATATTTAATAGCATATTTTTGTACTTTTTTATTATCAACAATTTTTCCTAATTTCGATGAAATTTTATCTGACAAACCGGTAAACGAAATCTTTTCGTTATTTTTTTCAATTTTTTCGAATTTCATATTTTTTTGCGAAGGTTTTAGATGAAAAACTTTATCCATTATTACAGGAATAAGTGCAACAGCAAGCATTGATTTAGGTATAGCGGTCAGCAAACCGGCTCCGAGCTTCATTGTCTGAGTAATCAATTTATACGCTTTATGAGGAAGATTTTTTAGAGTTTGATTATTTAAATATTTTTGAGGATTTGAATCAATACGCTTTATTGCACTTTCGACAGGTAATGCAACAGACTCAATTATTGCGAACTTCACTAATCCAGAACTTATCGAATTAGCAATAGCGTATTGTTTATTTTCTTTTTCAGTATCAGGAGTCAATGCAATAGAAGCAGGACGCAAAGTCGTCGACATTACAAGAGAAGCGCCCGCCAAAAAAGATGTTCCGTGTTCAGAAATTTTTTCCAAACCTTTTAAGAAATATTTATTATTTAAAACCTTTTGAACCTGCATAAAATAAATCTTTGTCTTTTTGCTATAATATTACCATGAACGCGATTGAATTTATTAAAAAAGAATTTCAGGGATGGGGAAAATACGAAAGAATAATTTTTCCGTTAGAAATTATCCTGATTGCACTAATCTCAATATATATGAAAGATAGTAAAATCGCTTTAATCTCTGCGATTTGCGGAATTTGTGCAACCATTTTAGCAGGCAAAGGCAAGATTTCATGTTATATGTTTGGGATTATTTCAAATATTTGTTACGGATATATTTCATTTAAAAATGCTTTTTGGGGAAATTTGGGA
This sequence comes from uncultured Muribaculaceae bacterium, assembly GCA_964453315.1. Taxonomy (GTDB): domain Bacteria; phylum Cyanobacteriota; class Vampirovibrionia; order Gastranaerophilales; family Gastranaerophilaceae; genus Zag111. Next base: position 1,351 of record CAYVSD010000015.1, read on the forward strand.
TTAAATCTGTTATATTACCTCCCAATGCAATTTGTAGGTATTATAAATTGGAAAAATCACCTTAAAAAAGAAACTCAAGAAATTTATAAAACAAGATTAACAAACAAAGAACGGTTAATATACTTTTTGAGTGTCACAATCATATCAATTATTGTATATTTTATACTTCTAAAATACGGGGATTCAAATCCGGCTATTGATTCTGTGACAACAGTATTATCAGTAATTGCATTTATCCTGACAGTAAAACGATGTATAGAACAATGGTATGTTTGGACAATAGTAAACGGTCTGTGCACAATCATGTGGATCGGAGCATATTTGAACGGTTCAAATTGTTTTGCCACAATTTTAATGTGGAGCACATATTTCATTTTAGGATTATATTTTCTGTCCCGTTGGAAAAATGAAATTAATGAAAAATAAAAATATACATCGAATGGAGTATGCCAAGGGTTAAAATAGCATATATACTTTAAATACGACGAAGGAGAGGATTATGCTATCACAACTTATCAGAAATAATGCTGCAACAACAACTGATTTAAAAACAAAAGCAACAAAATACAGCAGTAATTTTAAAATAAATCAGCCGGAACAATCTGAAGACATGACAAAACTCTCTGAATACATAAAACAACACGTTACAGAAGCGGAAATACACCAAGAAACAGAAAAAAATGATGAATATATCTGCGAAAATCCGAATGAATTTATCGTAGAATTTTCAGATATATACAAAGAAAAAGAAGAACATTTGCCGTTTTTTAAATCAATCCAAACTCAATTGAAAGCTATTTACGGATAATTTTCGTGATATAATATTCTCATAAAAGGAGAATATTTATGTTTCAAGTTTATACGGCAAAAGATAAATCCGAATTATCAAAAAATTTAATCGGCGAATTTGTAGAATACGATGAAGCAATGGATTGCGCTGAAAAAGCGATCGAAGGTAAATCTGATCTCAGATATATTGTAGAAGAAACCAATGGCTGCGTTAACAGCTACGGAGAACTGATTGCAACTGTCGTAGCAGAAAGCGACTAATTTAAGATCCAAATTTTTCTAATAATTTAACATATTTTTTATAATCTTTGCCCCAATCACGCATAGATTCGATAACATTACGCAAGCTATAACCAACATCCGTTAACGTATATTCAACTTTAACAGGAGCTTGCGACAATACCTCACGAATGATAAGCCCGTCTTGCTCAAGTTCTTTTAATTTTGCCGAAAGAACCTTCTGAGTAATACCACCAACGGATTTCTTAAGTTCGTTAAAACGCTTTGTTCCCGTCAAAAGCTCCCTTATTATAAGGATTTTCCATTTGCATCCTACCATTTTAATAGTAGCTTCAACCGGATTTTTAGGAAGTTCATTATATTTCATATTTAAGGTTTCTTTTTACTACCAACTTGTAAAACGATAATAACACATCATAATAAGCATTTCAAGCTTGTTTACATTAAAAAAGTTCTTTTAATTCATTTATGGATAATTTGCACTCTTCAACCTGAGTATAATCCTTTGGCAAAATATACAAAACTCCGTCCTGACAAGCTTTTTTATCAGAAAGCATCAAATTTATAATTCGATTTCTGTCAAACTCTTTCATTTTAAAAAATCCGAACTTCCGAATTAAATCTTCACAAAGAAATTTATATTCCTTATCAATTTTATTAAACTTTAAAGAAATCTCTAACGCCTTCAAAATCCCCTCAACAACACACTCGCCGTGAGTATATTTTTTATAACTCGTAATAGTTTCAATTGCGTGAGCATAAGTGTGACCAAAATTCAAAATTCTGCGCAGACCGGACTCTTTTTCATCTTTACAAACAACCGTCATTTTTAATTTAACACAACTCTGTATCAATTCTGTCAAAGTTAAAACATCTTTATTCAATATTTTATCGTAATTTTGAGTTAAATAACTGATTAAATTAATATCCTCACTAGATTGAACAGATTTTTCGATTAAAGCATATTTAATAACTTCGCCAAGCCCGCTTTTGAACTGGCGCATATCAAGAGTTTTTAAAAAATTAACATTAATAAAAACAGCTTTCGGCTGATAAAAAGCACCTATCAAATTTTTTCCAAATCGAGAATTTATTGCGGTTTTCCCTCCAACAGAACTATCTGTACAAGCCAAAAGCGTTGTAGGAACTTGAATAAAATTAATTCCCCGCATATATGTTGAAGCCGCAAAACCTGCCAAATCACCCGCAACACCACCGCCAATAGCAATAATAAAATCCTGTCTTGTAAGTTTTTTGGAAAGCGCGAAATTCAATATCTTTTCATAATTTTTAATATTTTTTTCTTTTTCACCATCTTTTAAAATAAAAATTTTATCTTCGGGAAAGCCCAAAATATTGTTATATAATTTATAAACTTTTTGACTAATAACCACGATATAGTTATTTTCACCTACAAAAGATAACACCGACTCACGAAAAAAAGACAAATCATCATGAGCTATAAATATCGGATATGATTTACTTTTAGCATCAATTTGAACATTTAATTCAGACATTTTATTATCTCCTGAGCAACCTGCTGCGGACTTTTATTATCCGTTAAAATCTTATAATGCGCAAATTCGTAATGTTTTTTACGTTCAGACAACATTTTTTCTATTTTTCCCAGAGTCATTTCTTTCAAAAGGGGTCTGTCATTTATACCGCAAAGCCGAGAATAAACTTCATTAGCAGAAGTTTCCAAGTAAATAACATAAGTGTTATCAAGCAAAAACCTGCGAGTATTTTCATTTTCAAACGCCCCGCCACCGGTGGATATAACGAGATTTTCTCCAATTAATGATTGGATAATGCCTGCTTCAATTTTTCTAAAATATTCTTCCCCGTGCAATTCAAATATCTCTGAAATTGTACGGCCTTCTTGCTTTTCTATTAAAAAATCAACATCAGCAAATCCCATATTTAATATACTTGCGACCAAAGGACCTGTTGTAGATTTTCCACTACCGGACATTCCAATTAGAGAAACACTTTTCATATAACAATAATAGCGTAAATTTGCTTTGTATACAAGCTTGTTGTATTATAAAGCAGAGAGGGAAATTATGTTCAAAAAAATAATTGTTTTGTTTGCATTAATAATATTATTTTGCAGCGGCTGCACTCCAAAAAACGAAAAAACCGTTAACGATTTAGATACAATAATCAATCGAGGAGAATTAATTGTCGGAGTAAAAACAGACGCATACCCTTTCGGATACAAAAACGCAGAAGGCGAGTTTCTAGGATACGACATTGAATTAGCCAAACTTATTGCCCGCGGAATATTAGGCAGCAACAACAAAGTAAAATTTATTCCTGTGTCAACTTACGACAGGATGATAAAACTTGATTCCCGCGAAATTGACATGATAATAGCGACAATGTCTATAACCCCTCAAAGACAACAAATACTTGATTTTTCAACTCCATATTATACCGCAGGAGAAGCATTACTTGTAAAAAAGGACAGTAAAATAAAAGATATTCACGATCTTAAAGGGAAACGAGCAATAATTGTTTTTGGCTCAACAAGTGAACGAAGCATAAGAGAGGCTGTTCAAAATGTCGGCATTATCGGCTATAAATCCTATAAAGAAGCCTACGAAGCCCTCAAACAAGGAAAAGGTGATGTTCTCGTTGCAGATGATGCAATATTATATGGATTTTCATACAAAGATAACAACGTTAAACTTTTACCAAAACGATATTCAAAAGAACCTTACGCAGTTGCTTTTCGAAAGGGTAACGAATCAAGGCAGCTTATAAAAGCCGTTGATGAAATCATTAATATCGAAACCCGCAACGGAAATTTAAAAAAATTACGTGATAAATTCGGAATTAAAGGATAAAAATTAATTTACAAAAATTATTGTGTAATATTGAAAAAATTTCTAGCTAAATCGAGTTCTTCTAATGGCTTCATTTTAGGATTTTTCAATTTTTGACTCAATACATAATCGAAACATTGTTGATATTTTTCTGAGGGTTTTATTCCTAATTTTTGCAAATCATCTCCATTTAAAGAAATTTTAATATCTTTCAACTCAGTAAAATACTTTCGTACGGCTTTTTCATTATGAGCCGCAAACATTATTATTGATTCAATATTTAACCCTTCAAAATTTTTATAAATTTCAAAATCCGACTTAAACGATTTATTTAAAAGCGCGCGATAATCCTCAACTATTTTTAATTCGACTTTAGTCAACGGCAAATTTGAAATATCAGGCAGTAAACCAATATAAATAATCCAGACACATTTAGGTTTAAAGTCATTAATCAATGCTTGAAAATTTACTTGAGGAAGAACAAATTTATTCGGCGCAACGAGCTTATAAATTCCTTGTTTTACAAATTTTTCAAACGCTATTTGGGAATTAAGATTAAATGTTTCTTCCAACTCTTTTTTTAATCTCTTATAAGACATATCATAGTTGATATTATTTAAATATTTTTCTTGAAGTTTTTGGGTGTTTTCTTCAAGTTCAAACCCAAACCTTACAGAAAATTTCAAAGCACGAACAATTCTTGTCGGATCGTCAATGAAACTTTCATCGTGCAAAACTCGCAATTTTTTTGCTTTCAAATCACTCATTCCACCCGTATAATCGACAATTTCACCGTCGATTGTAGATTTTGCCATCGCATTTATAGTAAAATCACGCCTTAACACATCTTCTTTTAAACCGCATCCTACATCAAAAACTTCCGGCAAATGACCCTTTTGAGGATACCTTTCATTTCTCGTAGAAGCAATATCCACCTCATGCCCGCCAAAACTTACTCTTACAGTACCAAACGACTCATTAACGCGCAAAATCTTTGCATCTGCAAGATTACGAGCATATTCAATCGCATCTCCCACATACACTAAATCCACATCATAACTTTCTTTACCGAGAAGCTCATCTCTGACAACTCCGCCTACATAATACAAATTTTTATCCTGTAAATTAACAAGATATTTCCCTCCCTTGCGAGGGAGGGGCAGGGTGGGTGCCAATTTTTCAATTTCAAATATTTCTTGTAATTTTAAATAAACACCTTCCATATTATCATTAATATCATTATTCCAAAATCTTATAACTTTATAGCCTAATGATTCTAAAAATTCTGTTCTTTTCTTATCGTGTTTAATATTTGCATTAAAATTATGCTGGCCTCCATCTATTTCTATAATAATTTTTTTCTCTCGACATACAAAATCTACAATATATTCACCTATAACATACTGACGCAAAAATTTAAAATTATAAAATTGCTTATTCTTTAAGACAAACCATAATTTATTTTCTTCAATTGTCATATTTTTTCTAAATCTTCTGGCAATTAATTTCATTTTATCCATAGGCACCCACCTAAATCCTCCCTCATAAGGGAGGACTTTATTATTTTATCCTGTAAATTGATGATGTGCATACGTTGATTTTAACATAAAATATTATAAAATTAATAAGCGAGGGCAACATGTTACAAGAAGCGACAAAAGCACTAAATTCAGCATTTAACAACAGTTTTATAAAAAAATTAAGCCAATATCTGCACGATTGTGTTCGTGAAGAAGTTAAAAGTTCTACTTTCCGCAATCTCAAAGGAGATAAAGACAACAAGTGGATTTTTTTAAAAGAAAAAGAAACTCTTTTAACAGAAGGACTTGATTATTTAAAACTTGACGGTTCAAACCCAAATCTTACTGAATTAATGCTCCAAAGCGATTTAAATTCAAAAGACAAATATCTTATTTACGGATATATGTTTCTTGTCGGCCGTAACGGAAAATCCAAACGACACAATGAATTTCTAACTCCGCTTCTTTACGTTCCTTGCAAACTCGAACGCAACGGAGTAAACATAAACTGTATTCGCCAAGATGATATTCTTTCGCTAAACACAGGTGCATTAGCGTCTTTACTCAAAAAAAGTGATGACGATGATGAAGTAGATACTTTTTTAGAAGGAATACTTGATGTTGTTCCTGATTTACCTATAACGCAAGAAAAAATGGACATTTTTCTTACTACATTAAAATCTTTAATTCCTGATGTTGAAATTATGTCAGACAACTCTGAAGATGCAGACGAAGACAACGTTTCAAGAGATGAATCAACCATAAAAGACTTATCAGATGTTAAAATCTCAGGAGAAAATTTAGACGAAATCATAGAAGACGAAATTCAAGAGCAAAAACAAAAATACTCCCAAGAATTAAAAAAATTATCCGTAACTTTCCAAAGTGCAATTATTTTAACAAAACGCCCTGCCGTTACAGCAGGTGTTTTACACGAATTAATACAAATTTCCGAAAAACCGAGTGGTGTATTTCGCGAAACAACACTAAGCGTAATAAATGATGAATATAACCAAGCTTCAGAAAAAACTTTAAAACAAAATGAAGGGGAATTCTATCCGATTACTCCGCTTTCTCTAAGTGATTCGCAAGAAAAAGTAATCCGAAATATTGAAAACAGCAAATTAATTGCTGTACAAGGTCCTCCGGGAACAGGTAAATCGCAAACAATAGTTAACCTTGTTGCTCATTTAATTGCAAACGGAAAAACCGTTCTTGTTGCTTCCCGTATGGACAAGGCTGTCGATGTGGTTGCGGACAGATTAAATAATCTTGGCGCACCATTCCTTGCCCTAAGAGCAGGAAGATTAAATTATCAAAGATTATTAAGTGCTCAGCTTCAAGATTTAACTAACGGTAAAGTTGACCTTGATGATGATGTTGAAGATTATATTTTTGCAGATACAAATGATATGAAACAACATCTTGATATTTTGCGCGAAACTGAAAAAAAATGTGAAAATATAATAAAACTTGAAAAATCATGGCATGATTTGCGCAAAGAAATCAAAGAACATGCACTTACCATAGGCGAAACACAATACATAAAACGCCCGCTAAAAAAATCAGAAATTGACAATATAAATGATGTAATAAGAATTTTAAATGACAACCTCGAAAAATCAGGATTTTTTACAGCATTTGCCAATATGGCAGCTTTAAGACAACTGAAAAAAATTCTTGATTTAAAAGACTTTGATGTTGAACCAGAAACTCTTGACAGGCTAAAAGTTGAACTTGATTTTGTAACAGAAAAATGGAAGCTGCGCAAAATTGAAGCTGACATACAAAAAATCGGCAATCTTCACGTTATGATGGAGCAAATCCGTCAACTAAAACGTAAACAACAAACTCTTGCCATAAATATTTTAAAAAGTTCGCGCAGGAACTCACTAAAAGCTCTTTTACATGACGCTAAAAAAGTTCGCCGTATAAAGGTTCACGCCAAAGCCCTAATAAGCAGTCGTCGTAAAAATACTGAAAACATAATGGAAACAGAAGATTTCAAACCATTATTAGAAGCATTCCCGTGCTGGTGTGTAACGACTTATGCCGTATCAGACTCTATTCCGCTAAAACCGGGAATGTTTGATGTCGCAATTATAGATGAAGCCTCTCAATGCGATATAGCAAGCTGTTTCCCGATTATGTACAGAGCAAAACGAACAGTTGTCGTAGGAGATGACAAACAACTTCCGCACTTGTCATTCTTAGAAAAAGCAAAAGAACAATCATTCCTGAGCCAATACGGAATTCCTGATAAATACCAGTTAATGTGGAGATTCAGAACGAACTCAATGTTTGATCTTGCAGATTATTACTCAATGAACTCTGTTATGCTTGACGAACATTTTAGAAGTCTTCCGCCAATTATCAACTTTTCAAATCACGAATTTTATGCGGATAGAATACGCGTAATGAAAAAGGATACAGATGAATTTGACCCGCTGGAATTACACATGGTTCCTGAAGGGAAAGTCGATTCTGATGCAACAAGAAATCTTCCTGAGGTTGAAGAACTTGTAAAAACACTCCATACCCTAATCATAGAAGATGAAAAACAAAATCCCGATAACCCGACAAGTTTTGGTATAATTTCACCATTTAGAGCGCAGGTAGAACAGTTAAAAATTTCTGTTCCAAAAGTTCTGTCAGATTACATGATAAGAAAACACCAAATAGAAATCGGTACGGCTCATACATTCCAAGGGGATGAAAGAGATGTAATGCTTATTTCCTGGGCTTTTGCAAACAATTCATACCCGCAAAGCATTACTTTCCTTCAAAAAGCTAATTTATTTAACGTTGCAATAACCCGCGCAAGAAAGAAATGTATAAATTTTGTATCTCACGATCTTGAAACAATGCCTGAAGGTTCATTCAGAAACTATGTTTCATTTATGAAAGAATACCAAGAACGCAAACGCGCACTTGCAAATAACGAGATTGACGAAAATATCTACAAAAATTCATTTGAGCGAGAAATCGCAGAGGCAATTCGCGAAACAGGGCACAAAGTTGTTGCAGGAGCCGATATTGCAGGATTGAGCGCAGATCTTCTTATAGACGATAAATTCATAATAGAAGTCGATGGTGTCGAAGACAACAAACGTTCAAATATTTCTAATATGAAAAAACAATCTATTTTGGAACGCAGCGGATTTAAAGTAAAACGTATAACTTTCCGCGAATGGCAATACTCCTCAAAAGCCTGCCTTGACAGAGTTTTGGCAGAGAACTAATGATTATTTTTTATACCAAACATTAAATTTTTTAATCGAATCATACAAATCAATATAATTACCGTTAAACTGTATGCAACGATCGTCTATTAAAAGCCATGCCGGTATTTTGACATTGGTGATTTCCTTTATATACTTATCCAACTCATTATTAATCAGCCAATTATATGCAAGTTCTTTAGGTCTTGTAGTAAACAATTTTACATCATATTTTTTTGCTAATTTCCCAACAAATTCTTTTGCCCCTCCCTTAATCGGGGGTATATATTCAGCATCATAATCTCCCTTATACTCATTTAAAACCCCATCTAAATCTAATAATATCGTTTTCAAAATAACCCTCTTTTGCTAGTCACATTAGTTGTATTTATTGCTAGTATAGCTAACAATTTTCTTGTGAACAAGGAATATTTACAAAAATTTGCAAATAACTTAAAACGTATCCGCAAGGAACGTGGCTTAACCCAAGAAGATTTGGAGTGCGAAGGAGTTTCTCGTTCTATGATTAGTTTGATAGAAATTGTCAAAACCGATTTAACAGTTTCAACAGTCAAGGCTATTGCTGATGCTATAAATATTCCGGTAAAAGATTTATTTGATTTTGAATAACTAAAATTTCATACAACAAAAGGCAGGTATAAATCTGCCTTTTGCATTATTAACATTTGCTTATCTACATAACAAAAGTTTCTTTTGCCATTTGCTCATATTCTTCAACCGTTACGCTTTCAGGCGCAAGCCCTTTTGTCTGCAGTCCCTTTGCTGTCAGTTTCGGTACAAGAATGATTTACATTTCTTTACAAAACAACAATTTTTTTACCTATTATGTTTTTTATAATATAGGTAAAAAGAAAGTAGGTGTTTTTATGGCTTTTGATACAGGAAATTACATTATAATAGGCGGGTCAGGTTCTAATAAATCAAATGATGTATGGATTCATGAACGAGAAAATAATAATGGAAAACCCGGCAAAGTTTTAACAATGGCAGATGCCAAAGGTGATGTTAAAGAAATCGCAAAAACATATATTGATAAAGGGTTTGATCCTAATAAAATTATCATAAATGGTCAACCGGCAAAAGATGTTTTTAATCACGAAACTAAAAATAATGATTCTGATAAATTAAAAATTTATAAAATAGGTAAACCGCAATATTATAATCCATACGATCCGGCAAGCCCTAATTATAATCCAGTAACAGATCCAACAAATCCGGCTTGTAATCTTAATTTACTTCATCCTGTAAATTCCATGATTTAACTAAAATATATAATACAAAATAATTAAAAAAAGGCACGAAAAATATAATTTCGTACCTTTTTTATTTATCTATATTACAAAAGTTTCTTTTGCCATTTGTTCGTATTCTTCAACCGTTACGCTTTCCGGCGCAAGCCCTTTTGTCTGTAACCCTTTTGCTGCCAATTTCGGAAGATCATTTTTTAACTTATCGTTTGCCAAAACTATATCTCTGTGTTTTTGTTCAGCAATTACATGAATTGTAACTTCACTTGGCGCTCCGTCTTTGCCGACTTCTTCCTGAATTCTATAACTTGCCCAGTCATCAGGAAGTTTTTTAATCGTTGTATAATCCTTATCTGTACCTAACCTTTTATCAATTTGAGTTCGCAAAATATCTTCAACGTATTCTTTTTGAGAAGTGAAATGACAAGGATCAAAAACTTTATCCCCGATAACTTCTTCAGGGTCACGTTTTTCGTGTTTTTTAAATAATTCTGCAACTTTATGAAGATGGCCGATTTCAAAGGCTAAAAATTCTTCCCAAATTTTCATCAATTTTTCGTCCTTTTCGTCTTTCATACAATTTTGATATGTACAAACTTCAGTAAACTCATGAAGTAAAAGCTTTTCATATAAAGATTCTGTCGGGTCAATCAAAGACTCATACATAGTAACGTGTTCTTCTTCAACGTCTTTAATCTCGGCATAAGTTTCTCTAAGACATTCATTACCATATTCAAAACCGTGTTCACCATAATAATTATGTGTTTGCTGTTCACCCGCAACAAGAGTCATTATATTAACCTTGGTTTGCGGCGAAGTTTTAGCTTTATCATAAGGCTTGCGAAGTCTTATAATATTACAATTATGGTGGTGTTGAGTCGGTCTGCCCAACATAACATCCGTTTGACCCTGAACAATAGCGTTCGGACTAATTCCGTGAACCATATATGCCCACTGCGAATATCTGTACAAATGATCAAAATCTTCTAATAAACCAAAATCATAAGTTTCTTTAACATATTCATCAGGTTCATTCTGAGCAAGCCAAGCTGTTAAATCAACCGCAACCTGTTCGTAACCCAAAGTTGTTTCCAAAACCGATTGATCACAAGGCGCAAGCCAATTTATCGTAGTCTGCTGTGCGTCTTCAATTCGTTTTGTTTGCGCTAAAAATTCTTGAGTTTCTTCATCAATAGTATTTCTTGAAAAATTATGTTTAAAATTCCAAGCTTCAACTTCAATACCGTTCATCAAAATTTGACGGGTACGGCTGTAACAATCAACCTCATTTTTATTAAACTTTCTATGCGCAATATCATGCCATGTTCTTAATTGTTTGTCTAAAGAAATTCCTTTTTCTTTCAACGGATTAAAACTCATATATTCTCCTTTCTGTAAACAGTACATAAGGAAAATACATTAATAATATATTTTTTTAATCAGACACAACGGCTATAAAATATTTAATCCGTTAAAACAATTTGACCTGTTTTTAAAGTTTCTTTAACGTCAATTACACGTTGATTCGAACTTCCAACCCAGTGAATATTATTATCCTTTAATTCTTCAACAAATTCACCTTCTGCAATTACGTCAATATCAGAAATACCTTCAATTTCATTAATTTGTTCCCAATTATATCCGGTATAAAGCCAAATATTTTTTTCAGGAAGCTCTTTTTTAATTCTTTTAATAAGTCTGAAAACTTCACTCCTGTTATCAGGAAACAAAGGATCGCCTCCACTAAAAGTTATGCCTGAAATATAAGGTTTTTTAAGCGCTTCAAAAAGTTCATCCTCTGCAGCTTTATCAAAAGGAATTCCTCCATTAGGATCCCAAGTTTCAGGATTTTGGCAATTTTTGCAACAATGATTACAACCTGCAACCCAAAGTACAACCCTGATACCTTCCCCATTTAGCATATCTTCTTTTGTTATATTGTGGTAATTCATAATAAAACTATTCCCTTGATAAATTCCGCCTGTGCAATCAAAGATTGCTACGTTCCCTTCACTTTCGTTTCGGTCACAACGGCGGTCACATAATGTTCCGCGCCCTGCCGACCTTGCTAAACGCAAGTCCGCTCCGGCGCTCCACACCGGCTAGCGCAATCACATACTAACTCTATCTTTAATTTCTTCCATTTTGTGATCAGCAAGTCTTGAATCACCTTTCACTCTGGAATATGAAAGATATCCGTTCATACGGTCAATTTTTGTTAAATTACGGCTGCCGCATTTTGGACAAACATCCATATTTAATTCTTCATGACCACAGTCATCACAATATGAAAGTGAAAGATTTACGCCTTCATAAAAGCCCATATCCATAGCTCTTAATACAAGAGTTTTAACAGCATCTGTATTGTAATCCAACGGATATTTTACATATTGAATTTTTCCGCCATTCATTAAATCCCAGAAACGTTTTTCACAATCTTGCTTTTGGATTGGTGTAATCTTTTCTGCTACATGGCAATGGAAACTGTTTGATACATAAGGTTTATCTGAAACTTTATCCACTACACCATATTTTTTACGGAATTGTTTTACCTGCAAGCCGCAAAGATTTTCTGCAGGAGTACCGTATAATGCATACAAATAACCGTCTTCTTTTTTGAATTCAGCAACTTTTTTATTGATATATTTCATTACATCAATAGCAAACTGACCATCTTCAACAAGTGATTTGCCGTTGTGCAATTCCTGTAATTCATTCAATGCAGTAATACCAAATGAAGCTGTCGCATATTTTAATAACGGCTTAATCTTATCGTGGAAACCTAAATGACCGCCATAGAAACCGCCTTCACAATAAGCAAGAGGGTTTACGGAAGCTCTCATTTCTCCAAGATAATCATAAGTTCTCTTATGAAGCCCTCTAATCATCTCCATATAATAATCAAGCACTTCATAAAAATCTTTACCTTCTTGTTTTGCTTTCGCATAAATCATAGGCAAATGCAAGCTGATTGCACCAATGTTGAAACGACCTACAAAAATAGGTTTGTCATCTTCATCAGCCGGCTCAAAACCACCTCTTTCAAACCATGGTGATAAGAAAGCCCTGCAACCCATAGGAGAAACTACTCTGCCGTATTTCTTATACATTTCTGCAACATAACCTTCTCCGGTTAATGACAACCAGTCAGGATACATCGCTTTTTTAGAGCATTCAATACCTGCTTCAAATACATCGTGATTAATTTTGCCTTCACCGTGCAAGTTTTCATCAAACAAGAAAACTATTTTAGGGAACAATACAGGTTTTTTGTTACCTTTCTTACCTTGACCTTTCATACGAATTTGAAGCATAGCAATAGTTGCCATTTTTTCATACTCTTCTGTTCCGAGCCCTGCTGTTACTGTAATAAACGGATAGTCGCCTCGAGATGATGCAACTGTGTTGAACTTGTATTCCCAACCTTGGAAACCTTGTTCAAAGTCTTTTTTAACATCAATTTTCGCAGCTTTTGTTGCTTGTTCTTCATTCAGACCAAGCTCAATATATTTATCATACTGTCTTTCAAATGTTTTTTGCGCATAAGGAGCTAAAATTTTATCAACTTCAGCTACCGTAAAACCGCCATATTGTTGACTTGCAGCAGCCATTACAATATCTCCGATTACATCAAACGCCACATCTAGAGATTTTGGTTCATTGTACCAAAGGTTACCCATTTCAAAGCCGCCTTTAAGAACTTCTGCCACATCGAACAAACAGCAATTCATTGTATCACGTCTTGCAGACATATCGTGAATATAAATATAACCGTCACGAATTGCTTGCAATTCAGGTACAGTTAAGAAGAATTTTTTATACAATTCTTTATTTAACTGATTGAAGATTAATGAACGTTTTGTAGAAACTAATGCAGAATCAGCGTTAGAATTTTCTTTGTCGCCGATGTACATAATTCTTTGAGATTCTTGATAAACTTTATCAAGCATTGTTACGAAATCAATTTTATAATCTCTGTAATTTCTGTAGCTTTTTGCAACTTTAGGATTAACATCTTCCAAAGCATTTTCTACAATACAGTGCATTCTTGAAATATCTATGTAATCTTGTCTTTGAGCATATACACTATTATCTACACGATCACAAATATTTTGAATTTCCTGCTCTGACAATTCAACAAGCATTCTTGCCGCAGATTTTTTAACGGCATTAACAACTTTTTGAACGTTATATTCTTCAAGAGTTCCGTCTTTTTTTACAATTTTAATATTATTTAAATCGACCTTTTTAGAAAGATTAACAACATTATTTACACTTTCGATGTCTGGTTTGTTTGAACGGGCGTCCGTAGTGTCCAATCCTGAATTGAAACTTACTACTCTCCCACTGTTTAAATTGTTCATTTTTTTAATCTCCTTTTACTTAAAAAAGGCAGAAACGAGATCCTGCATTCTACAAACTATTTAATTAATCCCAAATTCTGTCTCGAGGTAATATACAAACTCAAGAGTTTCGGCTTTTTTAGCCGTGAGGACAAGTAATTAGAATAAACACTTACCTTCCTCAATCTGTCATTTTATTATACAACAAATTTTGAAAGCATGGAAGATTTTTTTAAAAATTTCAACCCAATGATTGATATTTTTCTTAACAATTGTCAAAGTTACACGTATAATCTATATTTTACAAAAATACACAAACTACACAAAAATTAAAAGTTAAATTATTTGTATTAAGTTTCAATAAAATAAAATATAAATAATATATAAAAAAAGGGTGAAAAAAATGGAGAAAAGTTGTTTAAATTGCACTAATATAAGGAAAGCAGCGATTATAGGATGCGGTTTTGTCGGAGCGGCATGCTCTTTTGCGTTAATGCAATCAGGATTATTTTCAGAAATGGTTTTAATTGATGCGGATAAAAACAGAGCTGAAGGAGAAGCTTTAGACATAAACCATGGTGTACCTTTTGCAAAACCTATGAAAATTTATGCCGGAGATTATGATGATATTGAAAATGCTTCATTAATTATAATAACCGCAGGTGCAAATCAAAAAATCGGAGAAACGAGGCTTGATTTAGTAAAGAAAAATGTTTCAATATTTAAATCTATAATTCCGGAAATTGAAAAACGAAAATTTGACGGTATTCTTCTAATTGTTGCAAATCCTGTTGATATTTTAACAACAATCGCACTAAAGCTTTCAAGCATGCCGGAAAATAAAATTATAGGCTCCGGAACTGTCTTAGATACGGCAAGATTAAAGTATGAATTAGGAAATCACTTAAATGTTGACCCCCGAAGTGTACATGCATTTATTATTGGAGAGCATGGTGATTCTGAAATAGCTGCGTGGTCAGCAGTAAACATTTCCGGTGTACCGTTAAACAAATTTTGTGAAATGCGCGGATACTGCGACCACGATGAAAATATGAAAAAAATTGCCGAAAATGTGAAAAACAGCGCTTACGAAATAATTGAAAAGAAAAAAGCAACTTATTACGGAGTTGCGATGGCTGTAAAAAGAATTTGTGAAGCAATAATAAGAGATGAAAAATCTATTTTGCCGATTTCTTCAATGATGCACGGTGAATACGAAATAGAAAATGTTTCATTAAGCATGCCGGCAATTATTGGCAAAGACGGCATTGAGTGCCATGTACCCATTCAATTAAACAACGAAGAAATTTCAAAACTGCAAAATTCTGCAAAAATACTGAAAGAAACCTTAGCCCAAATTTAGATTTTTATATATAATAAAATCAATTAAGAGGGTATATAAAATGGAATTTATTAAAAAACGCATATTCTACATATTTTTAATAGTAAATATGCTTTTGTGGTCTTGCTTACAATTAACACGCAACATAATATCAATTGACGCCATGGAAGCAATTACATGGGGAAATTTAATCAGTTTTGGAACAAACAAACATCCCCCACTATCAGGCTGGTTAATATCAGGTTTTTATCACTTGACTGGCGGTTCTGATTTTGCCGTTTACTTATTAGGACAATTATGTATTTTAGTTGGCTTTATATTCATTTATAAACTGGCAAAATTTTTTGTTAGCGAAGAAAAAGCTTTCTGTTCAACCATGATTTTGGAAGCATGTATCTATTATACATATTACATTTATATTGACAATTTTAATTGTAACGTCCTATTAATGGCTTTTTGGCCAATGGTAACTTATTATTTTTATAAGTCGTTAAAAGAAAATCAAACTAAAGACTGGCTTTTATTTGGTTTAACTTCGGGGTTGGCTTTTTTAGGTAAATATCAAATAGTATTTCTTTTCTTTGCGATGTTTATTTATTTAATTATCGCAGACAGAAAACAATTTAAACAAAAAGGAATGTATCTGGCTATTTTGACAGGGCTAATTGTTATCGCTCCGCACGTAATTTGGTTATTTAATAACGATTTCTTTTCTTTTGCTTACATGATAGACAGAACAGCATCAGAAACTCACAATTTACCGTTAATTTTGGTCAAACTAAGTCACCTTTTTTATCCTGTCAAATTTATTGTTGACCAAATCCTTGTTATTGGCGGATGTATAACAATTTATTTATTAACAGCGCTACATGCAAAAAACATTTCTACAAACAAAGACGGCAATAAATCCGATAAAATATTTCTATTATCAGTAGGAATCTTGCCGATTCTCGCACAAGGATTTATGGCAGTATACACAGGAAGCCGTGTTCCAGGTATTTGGGGCTCAATTATGATAGGATTTTCCGGAATTTTACTATTCTATTTCTTCCCTATAAAATTTAAAAAAGATACTTTTTATTATTTTTCTAAATGGGTATTTGCATCAATGATAATATCGGCGATCGTACTGGTTAACTTTGCTATATTCCATACAAAATCATTTATTGCCTTCCCTTATCAAAAAATAATCCCTGATTTCAACCAAAAATGGGAAATGAAAAACGGTTCCGCGGAATTAAAATATGTCGGAGGAAACATGGAAGTTGTATTCCCATTTAAATATTACAACCCTAAAAATCCGACTGTTATATTAGAATCCTTTGGACATAAAAACCCTTGGATTGACCATGAAGATGTAATACATTCAGGAGCATTGATTGTTGCAAAAGACGAAGAAGACTTAACAAGATTAGTTAAAGACATGATATATTTGTTACCTGAAAATTATAAAATAGAAGTAGAAAAATATGATTATAAAGTCTGCAACAAAATTAATAAATGCAAAGAAAAAGAAATTTATTATTCAATAATTCCACCAATGTAAAAAAATTATAAGGATAAATAATGACAACATTAAAAACATCAATACTTGGAATAGAATTTGAAAATCCTTATGTACTAGCTTCCGCACCGCCAACAGCATCTGTCGAAAGCATAGACAAAGCTTTTGAAATGGGCTGGGGAGGAGCCGTAATTAAAACAATTACTCCTGATGATTTAGAAATGACTGAAACAAGTCCGCGCTATACAACATTAAAATCAAAAGACAAAATCATAGGATTTCAAAATATTGAACTGTTAAGCCATAAAACTATTCAATATTGGTGCGACGCAATACATTATTTAAAAGAAAAACACCCTTCAAAAGTAATAATCGCAAGCATAATGGCTCCCGTAAAAAAAGAAGAATGGCAAAACCTTGTAAAAAAATTAAATGAACCCCCCATTGATGCTTACGAACTTAATTTTTCCTGCCCACACGGCATGCCGGAAAAAAATATCGGAATGGCAATAGGCACAAGTGCAGAAATTTCTTCATCAATAACATCGTGGGTAAAAGAAATTGCAAACAAACCCGTATTTGTAAAATTAACACCAAACGTTACTGATATCACATATATCGCCAATGCCGTTGAACAAACAGGCTGCGACGGTTTTGCAGCAATAAATACCGTTCAAGGATTTATGGGAATAAATCTCGATACTTTAGAACCAAATCTTAATATCGACGGATATTCAACTTATGGCGGATGCTCAGGGGAATTTGTTAAACCTATAGGATTTAGATGCGTTGCGCAATTAAGACAATCTTCCAATTTACCTATTTTAGGCATGGGCGGAATTTCAAACTGGGAAGATGCCGCTCAATATATTGCTCTTGGCGCAGATATCGTTCAAATTTGTACTGAAGCCATGCTCAACGGATTTAGTATTATAAACAAATTAAAATCCGGTTTGCTAAATTATCTTGAACAAAAAGAAATGAACGATATTTCAGAACTGAAAAATATTGCTATACCTAAAATTACATCTCACAAAAACTTAAACAAAAAATATCATCTATACCCGAATATAAATAAAGAAAAATGCGTTTTATGCGGCAAATGCGCAAAAATATGCTCAGAATGCGAATATAACGCACTAAAAAAGAATGAAAACCATATTGAAGTCGACAAAAACACCTGTGTAGGATGTTCGCTATGCTCTCATGTTTGTCCTCAAAACGCAATTACAATGACAACAATATAAGGAAAAATTATGAAAAAAATATTATTACAAACAACATCTACCTGGGACAATGTTCCATTTAAAGAATTGAATATAAAAACTCCGGAAGTCACCGTATTAAAAATTAATATAGAAGTCGGCGAAAGCTTGCCAATGCATAAACACGATTTGGTAAATATTGCATACGTGAATAAAGGAACTTTAACCGTAACAACCGATGATAACAAACAAATAACAATACAAGAAGGACAATGCCTTCCTGAACTTATTGGCAAATACCATTACGGCAAAAATGACGGCAATACTCCGGTCGAACTTATAGTTTTTTACATCGGCGAAAAAAACACCCCGCTATCTGAAGCTTATTAATAATTCCACTACGCACTTAAAATTGAACGATTCGAACAAAAAAATGTTAAAAAGCCCAAATAATATGAAAGATGGCCGAAGTCATTTTCTGTATCGCAGAGAAAGAATGATACGTTTTAAAATGATGCAGAAAAATATGCCGCAAAAAATGCTTGCCAAAAGATTAAACCTAACAGAAAGCTATATCTCAAAACTCATCACCTACGAACGCTACAACCAAGATTTTGAAAGATATATTATTCATATCTTGGATGTTAATTATTGTTGTATTTAGTTTGTCTTATACATTTCAAACTCTTAATGTATATATATTACAGCAAAAATATGGTAGAATTTTGTTTGGAATAAGTGTGAATCTTTAACAATACTCTAAAATAACGATACAAGTTAAAATATTTAAGAAACCCATATTTCGGGTACTAAGAACATAAACAATAGTGAGAATATAGAAGTGATGAGAAAGAAATATATAAAAAAGAATTTATTATTAGCGGCGGCTATAGTCGGTTTGGGTATATCAGCATCAATGAATCCTGCACATGCGGATGATTTGTGGGATGCGATTAACACTGCTGCAAGTGCAGGACTATATACATTAAATAGTGATTATACATTACCTGACGGCAAAAGCTCTTTGGGTGATTTAAAAGTCGGTGTTTTTATTCTTGAAGGTAATAATCATACTATTGATATGAAGTTTAAAAAGGGTGTTTCTATTGATAGTGATAAATCTATGACTATCAGAAATGCTATTATTAAACATGCCTGGAGTTATGCAGATGGTGCTGCTATATATAATGAAGGCAAGTTAGAAATTACCGGTTCCAAATTTAATAATAATGCAGCACACATTCGTGAATATGGTACACTTTGGAATAACGGTACAATAACTACACTCTCGGCTGACTTTATTGAGAACTCCGGCCATGAGGGCGCTGCTATTTATAACAAAGGTACAATATCTTCAATCTCCGGAAATTTTAATGACAACAATTCATCTCATTACGGCGGTGCTATTTATAACAAAGGTACAATAACGACAATCTCCAGTAATTTCAATAAAAACAATTCAGATGATGGTGGTGCTGCTATTTGTAACAAAGGCACAATAACTACAATTTCCGGAAATTTTAATAACAACATTGCAAAGTATGACGGTGGTGCAATTTATAACAAAGACACAATAACTTCTATCAATGCAAATTTTACAGGTAATGTTGCAGATAGTGCATATGCATACGGCGGTGCAATTTATAATGATGGTAAAATAGGCACTATTAAAGGTGATTTTATAGGTAATGATGTAAAAGGTCAAATGACAAGAGGCGGAGCGATTTATAATGCTCTTGGGGAGAATAAAATCGACACAATTATAGGTAATTTTGAAGCAAACACTGTCTCGGCCGATGATAGCCCTGGTAGCGTCATCCATTTTCATGGGGGTGGGGCGATTTATAATAGTAGCGACATAGGTTCAATTTCCGGAACTTTTACGAATAACAAAACAGTAAATATTAAAAATCCTGACGCAAACTTTCCCGGCGGTGCAATTGGCAACAATGGAAATATAACAGAAATTAAAGCAAATTTTTATGGAAACGAATCTACTAGTAAAGGCGGTGCCATTTATAATCATAGAGACGAACGTATAGGCACAATTACAGGCACTTTTGACGGTAATAGTGCAGGTAAATATGGCGGTGCAATTTTTAATGAAGGCAAAATAGATAAAATATCCGGAAAATTTATAAATAATAAGGTAAAAAATAGCGGCGGTGCGATTTGGAATGCAGCCATTTGGACACATGACTCAATTATAAACTCCATTAATGCCGATTTTACAAATAATGCGGCAATAGTCGGGGGTGGGGCCATTAACAACAACCACGATGGGGTTACAACAGGTAAACAAGCCATAATAAAAGCAATAACAGGTAATTTTACAAATAACCATGCCGCAGGCTATATAAATAACAAGCCGCAAGGCAATGGTGGTGCAATTTGGAATGACGATAAAATAGGATCAATTACGGGAGATTTCAGGGGCAACTATGCACTATTGAATGGCGGTGCGATTTGGACTAATGAAAAGCTAACAATTACGGGCAATTTTTTTGACAACTATGCAGGCGGCAATGGGGGTGCGATTTATCAAAGTGATGGGGATTTGATTATCGTAACAAATGATACCAATGATATTACCTTTAGCGGCAACAAACAAAAAGTAACAAATATTACAACAGCTGAAGGCGGAGAATCAAATGCTATTTATAATAACAAAAATTGTATAGAGTTTAACGTAAAAGACGGCAGAGCTATATGGATGTATGACAAACTTGCCGATAAAAGCAGCAGTGGGACGTGGATTAAAAGCGGACGTGGATCTCTTAATCTCGGTGAGGATATGTCAGGGATATTGAGTGATGTTCATATTAAAGAAGGCATAGTCAAACTTGTACAAAATGACAGAGACCCATCCATTTACGGCACAGCTTTTTCTAAGGCTGATGAAGCAAAATATGAAAATAATGTATATATTGATTCCCAAAACAATCATATTGATAATTTCCATTTGGGTAATGATGTAACATTAAAAGGGGTATTACATTCTTTAATTGATGTAAACCTTGCCGATCGAATCGCAGATAAAATTATTGCCGGTGGCAGTATTTCAGGCAGCGGAAGTATTGTTATTGATTCCATAATAATTGTTACAGACGGCAGCTCATATGAATCTCCAAGAAATGTAACAATTGCGGATGATCATACAAAAGGGAAAATTTCACTTGGCAGCGGAGTAACTATTTCCGGCGAAGGCTACACAGATTGGTCTTTAAGTTATGCTACCTCTACAGGTATATTGAATTTTAACAGGAATTTAACACTTAAAGAAGTTACAAATGCGACAGATCCTGCATCAAGAGTATATAATGCGGTAGCAGATGTAGTTATGACGGATAACATCGAAAATATCGGGAATGACAATGCCAATTTAATTGTTAATATGAACGGTAAAACATTAAACGGGCAAAATAATTTTAGCGGTTTTGTAACAAAGGCAGGTGATCAAATATTAACAATAAACAATGCGGCTGTTGAGAATTTCCGTAATACTGGCGGAAACGGTTCATTTATTTATGATAACTATGGTGCTGAGATTAATATTAATAACTCAACATTTATGAATAATGAGGCAGTTAATGGTGGTGTTATATACTCTATCGGCAAATTAAACCTTACGGATTCATCATTTTACTACAACAAAGGAACAGGCTTAGGCGGTGCAATATATGCAAAAGGTGATGTTACAGTTAATGCTGTAAATAAAAGTGTTGGCTTTGGAGGCAATGCCTATGGCTCAGGTGTTTTTGCAAATGCTATTTATATGGAAGGAACTGCATCATCTCCGATTACTCTCACACTAAATTCAAAAAATAGCACAAATGAAATATCCGTCAGTGATGAAATTAACGGCAGTAATTATAACATTGTAATTAACAGTGCTGATGATAGCCACGGTGATATAGTATTTTACGATAATGTTAACACAGGCTCTTTAACAGTTTCTAAGGGATTATTGGAAAATAATGGGACTGTAACCGTTACAAGCGGTACAAATAACGGATCTATCACCTATGATAATACCGTTACCGGTGTAAAAGGCGATTTTATACTTAATGACGGCGGCAGTGCAACCCCATTAGTATTCAATAACAACGGTAGTTTTACACAAAATTCATTAACAATTAAAAGCGGTGAATTTAAAACTGATTCAAACAATTTACATATAACAAATGATATTGTTAATGACGGCACTTTAGTCTTTAACAATACAACTAACGGTTCAATCAATCAAAATATTAAAGGTTCAACTCCATCAAGCAGCGGTATTGTTGAAATTGCTGTCTCAGATAAGGTTAAAGTCGATCTTAACGGTAAAACAATTACCAATAACGACGTTAAACTCACAAGCGGTATATTAGATGTAACAAAAAATACCAATACTGACGGTAAGATTGATATTTCATCAATGGGACTTGTTACAGGCAACGGTACATTAAATCTTCAGGATAACAAAGCAGTTGAAATTAATCTCGGTGATATTAAAACAGGGGCAGGTTCTGAAGCTAAAAACTTGAATGTTGCTATTGATATGCATTTTGTAACAGTGCCTGGTGATACTGATGACTATGCAGCAGATAAAATCAGCGTTAATTCATTAACCGGTGACGGCAAAATACATGTTAATGATATTAAAATGTCAAAAGACGATAGTACAGAACCGGTTACTCCGCCTGCAACAACGATGTCTGTAGAGGTTGCAAAAGGTGCTGCTGCAATAGCAAATATGGATTTTACAGGTACAACCATTACAAATATAGATAAAACCCTCAGTTCCGTAATGTTAACATACGATAACGGTTTGTTGACTGTCTCAAGTGAGACTCCAAGTTTAGAAAAAGCAATCACTTCATACGTAAATGTCAAGTTATACTCAATGAGTGGTGATGAAACTATTGATAATTTGACATTGCACGGAGAACAATTGTCAGTTACAACAAACGGAGCAGATATTTTAAGTACATCAAGGGAAGACGGTATTTTTATAGCAGATTCGTTAGAAACATTATCTTTTAACGGTAAGCTTGCCTCATCAGGCAATCCGGAAACTAAAATCAGCGGATTTAAAACTGCTATTGATAATTCGTCAGGCGGAGAAGTTTATCTTAAAAATATAGAAATAAGCGGTAACACAACAGATGTTTTAAATGCCGGAACTTTAAAATTAGACGGTAAAAACATTGTTGAAACAATAGCTGATAACGCAACTCCTAAAGGAACAACTGGTATTGTTGGCGGTTCGTCAACTGTCGGCAGTATAGTTCAAAAAGCTGTAAATATTCTTCCGGGTTCAGAATTAAATATTCGTGCGGATAAATTGTCTGCCACAGATGGTGTAGATAACTGGGGCAAATTAAATCTCGGAAATGGTGATTTAGCATCAAATATTTTTGAAACACAACAAGACACTAAACAGAGCGTTACAAATATTGTAGGGAATGTAACAAATACATCAGGTAAAACAATTGAACAAAAATCGGTAACTATTGCAAATAATGCAAGTTTAACAACAGATGCCGATAAAGTAACCGCAGACGACGGTATAACCAATTCCGGAAGTTTAAACCTTACAGGCGGTGCGCTTGCATCTGATGTAACGGGTACAGGTACTACAAATATAAAAGGTGATGTAACAAATTTATCACGCAATATAATTAATCAAAAATCAATAGCCATAGATAACACAGCAAGTTTAACTTCACTTGCGGGTAAATTAGTTGCAGAAGAGGGTATAACTAACGCAGGAACTTTAACTCTTGCACACGGAGAACTTGTGTCTGCAGTAACAGGTGCCGGTACTACAAACATTGTAGATGAAGTTGAAACAAATGGCAATAATATTACTCAAACGACAGTTAACATTGGGCAATACGGAACAGAGGAGGAGGAAGGATACTTATCAAATGATGCCGTAATCAATGCTACAAATATTAATGTAACAACAGAAGGCAATTTGGGTAATATTGGCACTATTTCAGCAACAACAATAGCAAATGCAGGAAATGTATATATTGAAGATGGTAGTGTTAATGTTACGAGTATCACAACAGCTGCAAATGCAACAACGGACATTTGTGGTGGTCGTGTTAATGCAGATAATATTACAAATAATGGCGAAACAAATATAGTAGGCGGGATCGTTGTTGTAGATACAATAAAAAATACAGGCGGAGGTACAACAACTATCAGCGGAGGTGATATAACAGCAAATATATCAATAACAAACTCCGGTACAGGCGACACCGATATATATTCCGTTGTTAAGACACCGCTGGTTTCTGCAACAAACGGAGATATTAATATTAATGCAAAGAACGGTCAAACTGCTACAAGTAATTTATTAAAAGACGTGACAGGAACTGGAGTTGCAGAGGTTACGTCATCAGCAGGCAGTACGGTTTCTGTTAACACAAATTCAAGAGCACTTGTTATTGATAACAATGTTTCAGGAGCAGGAACATTAAATCTTAACGGCAGCGAAGGTTCTGAATTTTATATAGGGCCAAATACTACCGTATCTTCTGCACTCAACATAGCAGCAGGTCAGTTGAATGCAGGTTACGGTTCAAACATAACAGGGCCGATTTCAGTAGCCCCTAATGCAACATTAAGCACAATAAACGACGATTATTCAACATTTAATAACATAACGTTCGCTGACGGTGCTAATTTAAAAGTTGATATTAATGCTATATCTAATAAATCAGATAACTTTACCGCACCTATTGTGCCTGTAAGCGGAAATATATATTTAACTGATTTAAATATACAAGATATAAGTAAAATTAGTACGAATGGTACATCAATTAACCTATCTAAAGCCATAGGATTGAATAATTTACAATCATCTGATGAGTTGATGGCTAATTTGGATGCTAAATATGGTTTAACACCAATCTTAAGGCGACATATCAATGTTCAAAGGACACCTGAAGGATTGATGTTTAATATTGCAGCTACAAGAAACAACAATTATAATGACTTCAACCCTGCTGTTATGGCATCACCTGTTGCAGCACAAATGGGCGGATATTTGACACAATTAAATTCTTATGACGAAGCATTCCGCAATATGGATATGTACATGTTAATGACTGCAGGGCAAAGACAAGCATTGAAATTTAAGAATAAATATGCGGCATCTGACAGCGGTTTATTATACGATTCAACATTATTAAGACAAGAAAGAGCGGAAGGTTGGTTCAGACCTTATGCAACATTTGAAAAAGTCGGATTAAGAAACGGTCCGAAAGTAGAAAATACCGCTTACGGTTCCTTTATGGGCGGTGAATCTCAAATGTATGACTTAGGTCATGGATGGGATGGCATGTGGGGAGCATACGTTGGTTACAACGGCTCACACCAAAACTATGACGGTGTAAGTATTTACCAAAACGGCGGAACTCTCGGTTTAACCGGTATGGCATATAAAGGCAACTTCTTCACAGGCTTGACAATTAACGCAGGTGCAAGTGCAGCAGAAGCAAGCACAATGTACGGTCATGAAGATTTTGCAATGCTTATGGCAGGTATTGCATCTAAAACTGGATATAACTGGGAACTTGGGGGTAAATGTAAAGGAAAATTCATTATTCAGCCAAGCTTTTTGATGAGTTATTCATTTGTTAATACATTTGATTATACAAATGCAGCAGGTGTAAGAATGCACTCAAGCCCATTGCACGCAATTCAATTGCAACCTGAAATCAAATTTATCGGTAACTTGAAAAACGGTTGGCAGCCATACGCAAGTGTAGCAATGGTATGGAACATTATGGATGATACAAAGTTTAAAGCAAATGATGTAACATTACCTGAATTATCCGTCAAACCTTATGTAAAATACGGAATAGGTTTAAGAAAGACTTGGGGCGAAAGATTCACAGGTTTCTTCCAAACATACTTGACTAACGGCGGTCGTAACGGTGTAGGCTTGCAAGCCGGATTCACTTGGGCTTTAGGCGGCGGAAAAGATAAAAAAACTGATGAACATAAAATTCAGAAATCACTAAAAAGAGCACCGGAATTAAAGAAAACTGAAATCACTTTAAATGGTAGATAATTATGAAAAAGACACTTCTTACATTATTATTCGCAGCTTTTAGTTTATCTGCAAATGCTTATGATACCTATAATGTAGATGGGCAAGGTTATAACTATACTTTTAATTTTTACGACAAAGGAGAAAACTTTGGAGTAGAGATTAACAAGGAAATAATACCAATCAGTTCTGATAATGTTTATAATAAGTATCACGAACCAATTTTTGCATCTGCCGTAAATTGGTCAAAGGTTATTACCGGAAATTCAACAAGTCCTGTTACATATTCCATTTTGGGTTTGGATGCAGTGGATCCTGATAATAATTACAACGCTATGGCTGAAAGTTTGTATGCAAATGTCGCAGAAAGTCCGTATAAAGTAACTTTTGTTAATGCAAGAATAAATGGTTATACAGTTACTTCGAGTCCTAATAGGGAAGATTTTCCGACTGACGGAATTATTTTAGTGGGTTTGGGTGTTGATCCTGTGCATCCGGGTTGGGGTCAATTTACAGGTTTCCATCCTTTATACCATGGCGAATTACCGGATTTTAATTCAGTCATAACTCACGAAATTATGCACTCTTTGGGAGTAACTAATTATGCAGGTCAATTTTTCAAAGAACAGGGTGATGAAAATTTCTATTTTTCCAAAGGTGCTGAGGATTTGTTGGGAATATGGGATAAAAATTTAAGAATTTATACCGGTGATATGACTGCGACATTTGATACAAGTAAAGAAGTAATACCGCAAAGAGGAATGATTATCGGTAAAAATAAAGCTTTTGATGTATATACATATTCTCCGTACTTTGTAGGGGAAGAAACCTTGAAAGTACTTGCCGGAAAAGACAATCCTGATGAAGCAAAAGCTGCTATTATAGCCAATGGCGGATTTGTAAATTATTCGACTTATTATGATTCTGACAACAAACGACCTAAAGTTTACGGTCTGCCTATTCATCCATCAGATGGCGGGAAAAATCCTGAACCCGAACTATCACATTTGGAATTGCATAACAGTTATATGTCTCATCAAAGTTATAGAAACTGGCTTATCCCAATGGAAGCAGAACTCGCTGTATTAAAGGATTTAGGGTATAACATACCCTTAAGAAAATTTTTTGGTAAATCATATTATTTGAATTACTCAAATACCTCCCGCAAAGTGGAAAACTTTACTTCAGGATATTCCGAGTGGGATGGAAGCTCATACATAGGAGCACCGTCTACTGTAACTCAAGGTGTAGGGTTACATGTATATGGTAATAACTATGAAATTAATCAACTATCTGATATTTTATCAAATGGTGAGGGTGCTATAGGTGCAAGAATAGAAGGTTCTGATAATATTTATAACCTTAAAAGCGGGCATAAGATTCAGACAAACGGTAAAGAAAATTTAGGTCTTGCTGTAACATGGGGGCAAAATCACGAAGTCAATATAGAAAACGGTGCTGCTGTAACTGCAAACGGAGAAAACGGCATTGCCACAAGTTTTGATTTTGGCGGTAATCTTTTTGGAGCATACCAAGATGCTAAAGGTTCTTATATTAATTACAGTGCGGAATTTAAATATAACATGGAACCGGATATTGATATTCAACATGCTCTTGTTAATGAATTTAATGTTGCAGGTACTTTAACAGGTTCAAAAGCTGCAATATATATATCAGATAATGCTCACGTTAAAGAGATTAATATACTGAATGGCGCTCAAATAAACGGTGATATTATTTCGGAATGGAACTCAATTAAATCAGGTGTGAATGCAAAGGTTCAATGGTTTGACGGTGATAGATGGAATAATGCGGATCCCGAAGATGAAAGTCAGAGGTATTTTACTAATTTGAACTTTAATGCCTCAACGGGAGTTGATGTTAATGGTAATATTACAGGTGATAATGAAGTATATAACACATTAAAAATGAAGAATGCAACAGGAAGCATAGTTAATTTTAATGGTGAAAAAATAAACGTTAACTCTCTTGATAACAAAGGTGATATAAATATCAGCCAAAAAGCAACAATAGTAACTGTTAATAATTCAATAATCGGAAATGGCAGCTTAAATGTTTTATCTGGAGCTTCTTTAAGTCTTGCCTCAAATATATCCGCCGTAGAAAACAGTGTAAGTTTAAATAGTGCTTCTTTTGATGTGGCAAATAATTCAGTTGGTTCAACTACCTTCTCAAAATTGACACTAACCGGCGCAAACAAAATGAATGTTGATGCAGATATTGCTACACAAACTTCTGATACTCTTAAATTTAATAATTCTGCGGATTTGATAGTGAATCCGGGAGCAAGTTTAGAGATTTCAAATGTTAATTTAATGAATGCTAATAAAGCATATACAAATAAACGGTATTATATTCCTTTTATCTCCGCTACAGATAATAACCAAAATTTACTTGGTTCGGTATCATTTGCAGGCAGAAATAATATCTTAACACCAATATTTAAATATAATTTGGGATATACGGAGGATGATACAAGCGGAGGTTTCTTGTTATCAAGAGGTGCGACAAAAAGTTACGGCAGTTATAACCCTGCTGTCGTTGACTCACCTGTTGCAGCACAATTTGGCGGATATTTGACTCAATTAAATTCTTATGAACACGCATTCCACAATATGGATATGAGAATGCTTATGACACGCAAAGAACGTCAGGCATATAAAATGGCAAACAGGTATGCATCAACCGTTACACCAACAGTATTTTCTCCGACATATTTGCCGGAAAATGACAAAGGAGCATGGTTTAGACCATACGCAACTTTTGAAAAAGTTGATTTAAAAAACGGCCCGAAAGTTGAAAATATCTCTTACGGTTCATACTTTGGCGGAGATTCCCCTCTATATGAACTCAAAAGAGGATGGGATTATCAATACTCTGTCTATGCAGGATATAACGGTTCACATCAAAACTATTCAGGAAATTCCATTTATCAAAACGGGGGTATACTGGGTGCAACAGCAATATGGTATAAAAATGATTTCTTTACTGCATTGACTGCAAATGTTGGTGCAGGGGTAGCTGATGCTTCAACAATGTATGGCTCTGAAGATTTCCCGATGTTAATGACAGGTATAGCATCTAAAACAGGCTATAACTGGGAACTTGGGGGTAAATGTAAAGGTAAATTTATTATTCAGCCATCATTTATGATGTCATATTCTTTTGTTAATACTTTTGATTATACAAACGCAGCTGGCGTAAGGATTAAGTCGGAGCCTCTGAATGCTATAAATATCGCTCCGGGTTTAAAATTTATTGGTAACCTTAAAAATGGCTGGCAGCCTTATATAGGAATGCAGATGGTTTGGAATATAATGGATAAAACAGATTTCAGAGCAAATAATGTTGCACTTCCTGATATGAGTGTTAAACCATATTTTCAGTATGGAATTGGTATTCAAAAACGCTGGGGTGACAGATTTACCGGTTTCTTCCAAACAATGATAAGAAACGGAGGAAGAAACGGTGTCGCTTTATCTTTTGGATTCAGATGGTCACTTGGCGGCGGAAAAGGCAAGAAAGCAGATGAACATAGAATTCAAAAATCACTAAAGAAAACACCTGTATTAAAGAAAACAGAAATTACTTTGAACGATAGTAATGCGTAATAAATTAGTATGCATAAAATTTTAGTAAAGAGCGGACTAGAAAATCCGCTCTTTACTTTTTGTTTTGATTGAGTAATGAATACGACACATTAAAGGAGGTCGTATATGGAAAAAACAGGGTTTAATATTACACCTAAAGAGTTTAAGCAGTTAAGTAAGTTGGCGGAGGACGTTTATAATATTGCAGTTGTTGTAGATTATTTTTGTGAAACTCAACCGGATAAGAAGGAATGTTACAACTTAGCTCCAGTCATTAAATATTTGCATCGTAAAGCAGATTTATTAAATGCATTTTTTATTGACCACGAAAAAGATGTTGATTTTTAAAGTACGTTCAAGTGCTGTTTAAGAGCTGTTCAATCGGTGTTTACAAAATAAATATGTCTAAATGATACAAAATTCGGACATTACACTTGAGATTTTCCCAAACACAATCGATTAATGTTCAAATTATTAGACCCAAAATAGTAAAAATTCTGTATGGTAGACTTCAATCTACCGAATATATTGAATGGTTGACTAAAGTCAACCCTACTTATGAGTGCAAATTTGTGCAAAAGTGTGCAAGAATAGTGCAAAAAATGAGTAAAAAAGTGCAAGAAAAGTCACTTTTGGA
>CAYVSD010000016.1:0-31729 GCA_964453315.1 uncultured Muribaculaceae bacterium
TAAATTTAAAAGCACCTTATATGGATCCTGCGGCGTTTGTATTAGCAGACGGCACTCCTGTAATCGTTAGTTATAACAAACAATGTATAGATGACCCTGATAAAGCGGATACATCAATAAATTTATGCTTAGCAGGTATATATGACTTAAACGGTTCAAGAAAACCTAATAAGTATGGAGTAAAAGTAGTAGATGAAAAAACAAGTTATACAAATGACTTAATTGCATTCAATGGAGCAAGTATTGGCTCATCCTGCGCAGGTCAGATAGGAGAAATATGCTTAGCATCAACGGCAGTAACAGCAGACGATGCTATGCTTCCACTAATCCAAGCAGTAGACCCGAGCTATACCATGCCAAAATACACATCAGAAAGTGATGAAGACAACGACTACTGGCAACTAGCAAATGATTATTGTGACAAAGTACAAAACGGCGCTCACCTGCCAAGCACAAGTGACTTAGCAAAGATAGCACGAGTACTCCATGGAAACGATACAATAAGCGATGCAAACTCATACAACGCAAACTCAGGTTTAGACTGGACTTCAAACAAAGCTGATGTCTTTTCTGCCTTAGGAATCGAATCAACTGCGTCTTGGTTCTACTTGTGGTCGTCACAGCCTTACGGCACAGAATACGCTTACAAACGTGACTTCTACAGCACGATTACGGAATACGGCGACAACGGCCGCCACGGCGACGGTGAACGGGCGGTTTGTCTCGAATAGCCCGAGCAGTAAATAGTAAATAGGTCGGGTTTCAACCCGACACCAGCAAGTAAGGGGCGTCGTTTTGACGCCCTTTTTAAATATCACGAGCGGGGCGGGGATAAAATCCCCGCCCGATTTATTTCACACATAATTTTAAACCAACGAAAGTTGCGTTATTTTTGGGGTAATTTCTTTTAATTTTTCAATGCGTTTGATTGCATAATTTGCGTTTTCATCATCAGGGCTTGATGTCACAAATTTGCGGTAATATCTTTTTGCCTCTTGTGTTTTACCTAATTTATCAAGGCACATGCCAATATCAAAATATATTTTTTTATAATTCGGATTTATTTTTAATGCTGAATTATATAATGACAATGCAGGTCTGTATAATTGCATTTTCATAAGTAAATCTGATTTTCTCAAATATGCGTTCAAATAATTCGGAGAATTTTCTATAAGTTTTTGATAAATTTTTAATGCCATATCTTGCTCATCACTTGCTTCATGCGCCAAGCCTAACTGATAAATCGCATCAGAATTTTCAGGATCAATCTGAATTGCACGTATAAAACATTTAATCGCGCAGCAAGAACGATCGTTTTTTAAATTACAAAGCCCGAGCTCATAAAATACCTCAAAATTTTCATTATCTAAAAGTGCAGCTTTTTCAAGATATTCAATTGCCTTGTTGATTTTACCTAAATTTTTATAACAAACACCCAAACCAAAATAAGATTTTGGATTATTTCTATCCAGCATAACCGAGTTTAAATAAGTAGAAACCGCCTGTCTAAAAGAATTTTTCGTTCTTAAAATATCAGCTTCATCCTGAAGCTTTTTCATTCTTAAATCACGTATAGTAGAAGTCATATATTTAGACTCATTTTGCATGCTGTGTAAAAATCTCCTCTTACAAAAACAATTCTAGACTTTTTTATGTAACAGATTAACAATCATTAGATTTAAAATTTTATCAATCATTGGATTTATTCTCATACTTATGCTATAAATTTGTTATGAGAAAGCTTTGTATTTTATTAGGGAGTATTGTGCTAATATCAGTTCCAGCATTAACCTGTGCGGAAGAAATAACTCTGACAAATACCCAAAAACCTAAAATAGAATTACCGCAGCCTGATTATAAAGCAAAAGAATCTCTTGTCATAAACGATGACGAAGTTATGGATCAAATCATAAAACTTCAACGTGAAAAAGACATGCAAGATATTGATAATCTTTGGAAGGGAACAGTATCTAACAATCAGGTTATCGGATTTGCACTAAAAAAACTTGCAACTCCTGAAAGTCAACGCCGTATACATTCTTCATTAATGGCAAAAACACTTTCGGCTATTATATCAGGTGCTTCACTCGCTCCAACCCTTATAGGTGCTGATTATCTGTTGCAATCAGGCTCTTATGCTGCCGGCAGAATTGCTCAAAATCTGTTGAATAAAAAAAATATTCCGCAGGAAATTCCTTTAACAGATACAGAATTAATTGAGCTTGCAGGACTTGTTGAAAATTTACAAGATAGAATTATCAATGCTTATTACAACTATAAAGCAACTCTTGAACAACTAAAAGATGCCCGAGCAAGAGAGCTTTTATACAGCAAAAATTACGCAAAAGCCATGGACGAAGAAGATTTCTTAGAAATCGCTATATCTTCATCATTATATGAAGACATGCAAATCGAAGAAGAACATTTTTTACAAATGGCAAAAAAATATCATCTTGAATTACAACGTTTGGCAGGAAAAAAAGTAGTAGATTCTTTAAATTTATATCAATATGATTACAATTCAGCTTTAGTAGGAGGGAATAATGTTAAAAAATAAACTGTTTCTCATATCACTTATTATGGGAATTTCAGCATTTACAAGTGCTAACGCACAATTAACTTTGAAAGAAATAAATGCACCAAAACCTCCCGCATACCGTGTTGGAATTTCAGCTATACCGGAAAATCAATACGTACAAGCACAAGAAGATTTTACAAAAATCGAACAAATTACTACTAGAATTGATGAAGATGAAAATAATGTTGATGTAAGTTATGCAGATTTAAGCATAAAAAGATTATCAAAAGAAATTTCCAGAGAATTATTATACGACGAAAATAATATGGTTGCCGATTTGTCTTTACTCTGGCAAGGTGCCGCAACACAAAGCGATACAATAAATTTTGCACTATACAAACTTGCAAACCCTGATGCGGATAAGCCGGATAAACAATCTGTAAAAAAAGTTCTTTCAACTATTGCAAGTATGTCAACTTTAGTCGGCGCAGGTATGGCAAGCCCTATCTTTGCGGGCTCTGCATTAGTCGGAAGTAACGTTCTCGGGATTATGTCTCAAGATACAAAAGCCCTAAACTATAAATATACAAAAGTAAATGATGCCGACATGATTATTCTTATCCGCAAAGTTGAAGACTTGCAACAAAATGCTGTTGATCTTTACTATGACTATATGAGCGCCCGCAAACAAGTTGAAATGATTTCCAAACTTGTTGACGAAAGAGAACGTAAATTTAAACTTGCACAATCAAAAAATGCCGCAAGAGAATTAATCGTAATAACTGACGCATATTACAGAAGCGCTCTTGATAAACAACGCAGCGCACGCTCAAATTTCTTATCAAAACGCGCAGCACTTGAACAATTTGTCGGGAATGAAGCATTTACTCAATTTGAAAATGAATTGATTGAACGAGAAAAAAAAGAAAACAATTCGTCTGATGCCTCAACAAAATCACAAGAGGATATCGCTTATACAAAAACTGTTCAAGATATTGAAAATTACACCGGAAATTTACAATTGAGAGATTCTGACAGTAATTCGGAAGAATACTCAAACGGCGGAACATATCACAATGACCCTAATTTAAAAATGCTTCCGGATATACAACCTCTTGACCCTCCAAAACAAGTTGAAACAACACCGCAAACAACCGTTCAAGAAGATGAAACCGTAAATGAAAATACAACAAAAGCTTCAAAAAAATCTTCCAAAAAAAATAAAGAAAAAGTTGATAAATATTCAACAAAAGAAATTATTTTTTTACACGGCATGACAAAAGAAGAAGCCCGAGCAGGCAAAAAAAATACCGAAACTCAAAACACAAAATCTATTATAACAAATACAACTTTGCCTGAAGATCCGCAAAAGAAAATAAATAAAGATTATAATCTAATGCCTCTAGACACAATAACGCCGCCTAGAAACGGCCGTTCAATATATGAAGATATGGAATATTAATTTAACATGACTCAATTTATACCATATAGCACAAATACCGGCTCTGTTAATATGAAAATTGATAGCGACCTTCTTGATTACGCAATAAATAATCAACTCAAAGAACCAATATTTCGATTGTATGGTTGGGAACCTGCCTGTGTATCACTTGGACGAAACCAAAAAGAGGATTTCTTAGATATTAATTTTTTAAAATCCAACAATATAGATGTTGTAAGACGCTTAACCGGCGGAAGAGCACTTTTACACGACAATGAAATTACATATAGCTATATTTGCCCTGCAACTTACCTTAAAAATGGAGAACATGTTGTTTCTTCATATAAAGAAATTTCACAAATTTTAATAGATAAATTTACAAAAATAGGAATAGAGTTGAATTTTGGAGAAACAAAACCTGTTAAAACAGGTTTTGACTATTGCATGTTAATATCAACAGGCGCAGATTTATGTTATAAAGGGAAAAAACTTATAGGTTCGGCACAATGCCGAAAAAACGGATATATATTACAACACGGCTCTATATTATATGATTATGACAAAACACTTTTGGAAAAAATATTTTCAGAAGAAGTTTCAACAGAAGAAATTACGTGTATAAAGGAAATACAACCAAATTTGACAAAAAAAGAAATTATCAATCTTTTAAGTCAGACTTGATTTTTTAAATTCTTAATGATAAGTTATGAAGGTAACGTAACTTGCTTTTTGCAAGTATCGACAAACTAAATATCCGTTGACCAGCAACGTTAAAACTTGGGCCTGTGGCACTCTGCCGACGAGGAAGTGACTAAATGTCACGTCCGAGGAGAGGAAAGGTAGCGCAGCTACCGCTGGCCACTACAAACTAAATATCCGTTGACCAGCAACGTTAAAACTTGGGCCTGTGGCGCAGCGGTAGCGCAGAGGACTCATAATCCTTTGGTCGTGGGTTCGAATCCCTCCGGGCCCAATTTTTTGTGTTTGTATTAGTTCAATCACATTGATAGAAATGGTTAGTTTGATATTTTAGCGTAATAATAATTTTAAATATTGTAACAAAATCTTATTTTTATGAAATTTACTATTTTAGCAAATTTTTATAATAATAAGAGAGCTTATTATGGTTGAATTACATATTCAAAAAAATCAAGGCATCACAAGTGCTATAAAAACAGAATTAAATAAACAAGGTTATGATACAAACAAAATAACCGGCAGTATTTGGTCTGGAATTATGAATGAAGTTTCTAACCAAAACACTCAAAATATACAACAGGGTAAAAAAGCTATTTTCACAGGTGGAACAAATTTATATGGTGATTCTCATAAAAACTTTGTTGTTAAAGAAGGTATTATTGAGTTAGCTCAAAATGTTTGGAATAAAATAATTTCACTTGTTACAGGCAAACATCAGAGCGAAGATAATTCATCATTAACTGCTGTTTCAAATACCCAAAGTGTAAATCAAACAAGTGCAACATCATCAACTGCAAATATTGCAAAAATTAATAGTGTTAGAGATACAAGAAGTGCTAATGAAGTAGAACCTCCAGCTGATAAAAAACAAAATGTTGAAGAAGCGCGAGATTATTTAACAAATCAATTAACAAATTTAACGAATGAAGATTTACAAACTATGGGAATCTCATCACAAAAGAGAGATAGAATTTTAGAATATTTGAAAAATATTACTTGGGGCAATGCTCACGACAGTGCAGAAGCAAAAGGCTCAGGAATTGTGTTTAGTATTCATTGTGAAGATACTAATAATTTAGCAAATATGGTTACATTATTAATGCATGAAGCTAATCATTGTGATGAGAATTATTTAGATGAACACCCTGAAGATTCAGAACCGACTGATTTAAGACATCGTGATAGTAATGGAAATCCAATTGAAAATCACAGAGTAAATACCAAAGAAGAAGAAAAAGCCTGTGAAACATTAGGTTTGTTAACAACTGCTACTTTAATTAAAAAAGGAGTTTTGCAGGGTTATGATGATTATGGAAGATACGGTAATCCTAAAAATCCTGCTACAAAATATTTGAATAATCCGGATTTACTTAAATCAGATGTTAATAATTGGGCGAACGAAAGTTACACAAACTATCCTGAAGGAATAAACGATGCAGGCATCACTATTGAACATTTAAAAACTGAAAAAGTAAAATTGCCTGATGATGTAAAAAGTCAAAAACCGTTAACATTAAAAACAGGTGATATTATAAGAATAGGTGATAAGTCTTACACAATCGGTGGTGATGACGGTATAGTTTTATCAGCATTAGATTCAATACCTGTTTTTCAAATGATAAGGCACGGTAATGTTAAAAATGGCCCTGAAGGAATTTTGACATTTGATGAATTACCTCCTTGCCAAGAGGAATTAAATTTCTATAAAAATCAAACTGGTAAAGGCTGGACACCACACGAAAATCCTGAAACTTTTACAGTAGAAAGAAATGGCAAGATAATATATACAGGCAAAAAATATTAGTTGTATGTCGATAACTATCAAACTGTCTGTTCCATTCTATCAGACTAACTGTTTGTTTACAGTGTTTATTTTACATTTATATTCATTTTCATTTCTTTCAAATATTGTTCAAAAATTTCAACAGAATCTCCGACAAGTTCTACGCAAGGACGTTTTTTATAATAAGTTTCAGTTCTTTCACTGGGAGTTGGAGATGATGAAGTTTCTACACCTTGCAACAACTCGCGACAAATTATACTACCATTTTTGTCTTTAAATCTTTTTGCTAACTCTTGTATTCTTTTATAGTGCTCCCCTTTAGCAGAAGCAGAATCGCTTGAAGTAGCAAACGCAAGCCCGGCAGCCATAAACATACCGCTTACTGTTCCGCAAACTTCTCTCATTCTGCCCATGCCGCCTCCAAATGATGAAGCAAGTTTCATCGCAGTATCAAAATCAAGTCCAAATTCTTCGCAAAATACACCCAAAACAGCTTGCGAACAATTATAACCCGATTTGAATAATTCTTTAGCTTTTTCTGTTTTTTCACTCATTTAAAAAATCCCCCATTTATTAAACACTTCTATATCATAACAAAAAATTATTAATCATAAACGCCCAATGCAGGTTTTTGAGCACCATACCAATACAAAAACTTTTGATAAAGCGGAATCAAGTCTTCACAATTTGAATCAGGTCCCATATAAGGCAAAACAAAAGATGTCATATAAGGACTTTCCTCATATGAAAGAACCGAAACTTTCGGAGGATGATCTACATCCCACTGTGGCAAAACTTTATCATAAATCACTTTATCCGCATTCTCACGTTGTTTTTCTTTTGCGAATACTTCCATCTTGTTTATACCATAATTTGTCGCAAATATAGGAGCTAAAACAAATTCTATGTTGTCTGAAGCTTTCATTCTATGAGCAATAGTTTCATAAACAAAATTTTCCCTTAAATAAGATAACCCTGAAATCATCGTATCATCAAGAATTATTACTGTAGAGTTTTTTGGAAGTTTTTTGCGTAATTCTTTATAATTATCAACACTCCTTTGAAAATAAATCATTTTAGGATGTTTAATATTATTAATTTTTTGATATTGATAATTAACTAAAATATTACTTTTATTTATAGATGGCACCAGATAATACACTTTATCCAGCTCACGGTTATTTTCTCTTAAATATTTATTAATTTTACTGTGCAAACTTTTCAAATGCTGACAATACTGCTGCGGAGTTACAGGATGCATAAACTTGCGCAAATAATCAATAATAAATTTTTCATTCTCTATTTTATCTCCAAAAGGTTCTTGAGTAATTTCATCCAAGATTTCAAACATTTCAGATTTTTCAGGGATAATTGGATTTAAATTTTGGGCAATTTGTTTTGAATTAGAAAGAGATTGTACTTTTAAAATATCGGGCTTTATACCTAATTTTTTCATTTCAGAATAATTTTTCCCGTTTAAAACCAATGAAACATTTTCATTTATATCTTTACCATTTATTCTTTGTAATTTCTTAGCTTTATTTAATATTTTAATCGTATATTTTTCAAAGCTTTCATCTTGATTTAAAAAATTGTAACCATTTTCAAAATCTTCAACATAAATCTCCTTAATATTATCTTTATTCAAAAATTTAACATTAAAAACTTGGCGCTCATCATCCGACATATTTTTAACAATTTCCAAAAATTTTGAATCTATAAATAATGCTTTTTTATAAAAAGTAAAAGCTTCCCTGTCATGGGCAAATGCAAAATTTCTATGAAGAATATAATTCATAACATTTGTCAAAGTAGGAGCCCAACCTTTATTGTTATAAGGTTCAAAATACGGTAAGATATTGGATACTATACGAATTTCATTTTGATTGAAATATTTTTTAAAAATATCTAAACTTTTATAACTTGAATAAGCACTCAATCTCCCCATAGTTTTATATACATCTTTTATATCAATTCCTGTTGAAATCGAAACATTTTGCGCCATAAGTTTAACATCATTTTCTGTTACAATTCCCATATTTTTTTCTAATTGTTTATAATAATCTTCCAAATCATTTTGAAAAGAATACGGCGCCTTTTCAAAAGAATCATAAGAATTTCCATGAATGATATGCGGGGCTTGAATTTTAGAAGATGTAAATACAGGTAATATATATGAATTTTGAATAGCACCAATTTTCATATATGCTCTAAACTCTGTAAAAAATATTTTTGCGTATATTACCTTCAATATCGCTCTTTATTTTTTATGATTTTTCCATTATACTGTTTGTTATGAAAAAGATTATTTTATTTTTAGCCATATCTGCAATAATTATGCCATGTATTATCAATTCGGCAAATGCTTCTATAATATCTGACAGAGCTTATCGCATTGAACAAAATAAAAATTATAAAGCAGATTCCAAACAAATTCGAGAACTATTCAAACTTCATACAGCATACTCAAATAAACACGATTTAAAATCGCTTGATAATTTATATTCGCAAAATTTTATCAGTAATGACGGATTTAATAAAGAAACTTATTTTAGAAGCATCGAAGAAACTTGGAAAGAATGTAATGACATTACATATTCCACTAAAATAACCAAAATAACAATCGACGGAGATTATGCCTCAGTCAATGTGGAAGAAAATGCAACCGGTACAATAATGGATGTATTAGAAAATGAGCCTATCGCAGGTGAAATACATTCAAAATCTACCGGAATATATTATCTAACCCGCACAAACGGCAAATGGCTAATCTCAGGAGAAAATGATCTTTCTGATGAATCGTCTCTTTTATATGGAGACGCAAGATTTATGAAAATCGAAATTCAAGCACCTAATCAAGTTAGCGCCGGAGAAACATATACAGCTACCATAAAAGTTGATGCAGATGAAAATACTTTTATTATTGGCTCAATTGACTCTGATCCAATGACTTTTCCATCAGGATCACCTTCGGGAAAATTACGCACCATTCCAAAAAATCAAACACTTGAACGCTTAATAAACGCAAATAATAAAAATCTTAACGAATACGTAATTGCATCTCTTGCAATCTCTAAAGTACGAGAATCTATAAATACAAATTACAAAGTTTATATGGCAGGACTTGCTTGTATA
Source organism: uncultured Muribaculaceae bacterium (assembly GCA_964453315.1). GTDB lineage: Bacteria > Cyanobacteriota > Vampirovibrionia > Gastranaerophilales > Gastranaerophilaceae > Zag111. The sequence goes on from CAYVSD010000016.1 coordinate 9,577, forward strand.
ATGAAACGAGTAAATGTTGTACCTAAAAATAATTTTATAAAATTGGAGGATAAAAAAGTTGAAGACATCAATATGTAAATATATTTATATGATTGTTTGTTTTATATTTTGGTTATTTTTAGCTTTGTTTTCATCAAGGTTAATTGTTGATAATGTAACCTCCGGACATCATTATTCAAATGCTGTTTTTAAAATTCATTATTTGAAAAATGCAGGTGCAGCGTTTAGTTTACTTGAAAATTCGAGAGAATTTCTAATAATAATTGCAATAGTTGCAGTTACTCTATTATTTTTATATGTTTATCGTCACATCAGAAGCATTCATTACATATCTATTTCATTTATTGCACTTTTAAGTGCCGGTATTGCATCAAACTGCCATGAACGAATTGTTTTAGGATTTGTGAGGGATTATATACAACTCAATTTTATAAACTTCCCTGTATTTAACGTTGCAGACATTTTTATTACAATAGGTGTGATTGCCTTAATTGCAATTTTACTTTTATACAAAGGGCAATAAAATGCTTTTAATTGCAGATGAAAACAACGAAAAAATAAGACTTGATGTCTATTTATCAGAACTTTACGACGGAATATCAAGATCAAAAATTCAAACAGCCGTAAAATCGGGCAAGGTTCTTGTAAATAACGAAATTAAAAAACCTTCTTATACCTTACGTGATGGGGATCGAATAGAATTTGAAAACCTTGTTGAAAACAAAGAAATAAAGCTTGAACCTGAAAATATCCCGTTAGAAATTGTATGGGAAGATGAAAATATGGCGGTAGTAAATAAACCTTCCGGAATGCTTACACACCCCACATTCCTTGAAACTTCCGGCACTTTAGTTAACGCTCTTTTATATAAATTCAAAGATAATTTATCCGATATAAACGGAGAATTTCGCCGCGGAGTTGTTCATCGTCTTGATAGAAATACATCAGGGCTTTTAATGATTCCAAAAAATAATAAAACTCATGAATATTTAGCTAATTTAATAAAAAATCATGAATTAACAAAAAAATATCATGCCGTTTTAGTGGGAAATTATCCAAGAGAAAATGACGTTATAACAGAACCGATAGGCAGAAGCAACACAGACCCGCGCAAAATGAAAGTCCGCCCTGACGGCAGACCAAGTGTAACAAAATTAAAAGTATTAGAGCATTTTGGTAATGATGCAACTTTTGTTGAATTAGATTTAATAACAGGCAGAACACATCAAATTAGAGTTCATACAAGTTTTAAACACCACCCAGTATACAATGACACTCTATACGGAGCGCCTATGGGTAAAGTTAAAACACAAGAACAAGTATTACAATCATTTTATTTAAAATTTGCAAAACCTTTTTCATCACAGATAATTGAATTAGAAATCGAACCGGATGAAAAGCTTACAAAAGTATTGAATTATTTTAGAAGCAGGAGAGTTTAAAAATGAAAAGAATATTTTTTATATTAAGTTTAATAATATTAATTGCGTGCTTATACCTTGTAATAATGAATGTTGACACTTCATTCAACGTAAACTATATGAAAGCCTCAAACGGAGAATATTCCGTTGAACTGGTTAACGGCGCATTCTATACTCTTTTAATTCTATGCTCCGGAATCTTTGTCGGTTCAGGAATTTTATCACTATTCCTCGGAATTCAAAAAGACAAAGTGAACGCTTATAAACGTGAACTAGAACGTACTTCTGTTACGGGAGAATCCAACGCTTCGAGAGTAGAAGTTTTAGAAGCAAAAATTAAAACTTTAGAAAAAGCATTTAATACAGTTGTAGACGAACGCACCAAACTGGAAATTCAAATTAAAGACTTGAATACCGAAATTGATAAAATTAACAAAAATAATTAATTCAACAACTTTTCCAGTTCGTTTTTTACACTTGAAAATACGCCGTTCCAGCTTTGCGGAGTCTTTTGCCTAAATAATTTTACACTATCATACCAATCACATTTTGTTAAATCAGTATGCCAACGCCAATTGTATATATATGGTAAAATTACATAACATAATTTACCCATAGCGCCTGCCAAATGTGCCAAAGAAGTATCATTACAAATAATTAAATCCAAATTTTCAACAGCAGCCGCAGTATCCGAAAAATCATTAAAATGCGGAGCTAAATTTATAACATCATATTTGTCAGAAATTTTTTCAAATTCTTCTGAACCATCAAAAGTTTGACAAGAATAAAATTGAGTGTTCGGAATATCAAATAACGGGAAAAAATCTTCTACTTTTAACACTCTATTTTTTTCATAAAAAGTATTTCCCTGCCATTTTATACCTATTTTAAATTTTTCATTATTAAAAAATTTCGACTTAAAAACCTTAACTTTATCAAAATTCGCTTTTAAATACCCGTCATCATGATGAATAAACATATCTTCGCCAAATTTACCCATAACATAAGGTATACTCAAAAAAGGAATATGATAATCAAAATCAAACTCATTTTCCGGTCTGAATAACTCCATAATTTCAGCACCGTAAGAATTTTCTTTCAATAACGGCACCAGTTCTTTTTGAGGCTTGAAAATTACTTTTTTACACATTGAAACAAGTTCCGGCATAAATCTGTAAAACATTAAAATATCCCCAAAACCCGCTTCATAATATGTATATAACGTTTTACCGCTTAAATCTTCACCTTGCCACATTTTTTTTTGTTTCATAAGATTAGGATATGTTTTAAACTGAGACATTATAGCGCTTTGCCTGCACAATCTTGATTCAAAAGATTTTAAACCGTTTTTGTAATCTTTAGATTGCATATAAACCAATGACAAAAAATAATCCGCTTCCCAATCATCAGGTTTTAATTCTATAGATTTTTTATAACATTCAATTGCTTTTTGCAAATCATTTTTTGCAGTATAAACCGCAGCCAAATTAAAATAAGCCTCTTGACTATCCGGTTTAAATTGAATAGCTTTATGATAAAATTCAACAGCCTTGTCATAATCATTTAAATTTTTATATGACATTGCCAAATTAAAACGATTTTCGTAACTGTCACCGCCGCCTGAAATTATATCCGAATAACAATCTGCAGCTTTACAAAAATCTTTCTTTTCAAAATATAACCTTGCAAGATTTTCGTAATAATAAATTAAAGGATTTAATTCTATTGCTTTTTTTATACATTCCTCGGACTCACAAAACTTCCCAACCTGACAATATAAAACCCCCAACAAATCCCAAACTTCATGATTATCAGGTTCAGTTTTAAGAATTTCTTTATACAAATCACAAGCTCTGGTTAATTGACCATTCTGGTGAGAAGAAAAAGCCATTTTGAATTTTTCAGATTGCTGCGGCATTTACTTTATCCTTATAATTGAATTCCAAACATTGAAAACACATTATTTATATGGAATAAATTATACTGAAAAACAAGCCCTATTATAGTAGCTGTGATAACTAATATTGATATAATTATTGCCGTATCTTTTTTATCGCCGTTTCGCCGCAAAAGAACCAAAATACCAAGTCCGCCTGAAGTACATAATCCTGCAAGCAACGAACCAAAACTGATTGTATTTTTTACAAATAACATTGCAAGCATTACAGAAATTGCACAATTTGGAATTAAACCGATTAACGATACCAAAAACGGCTGAAGCGGAGAATTTATAAGACAATATTTAGCCAAAACTTCTTCTGTTCCCACTCTTGAAAGTAAAAAGCTCAAAATGATAGATATAAAAAGTATAAAACCGAAAATATTTACCGTATGCTTCAAAGGATGAAGCCAAAAATCTTTAGTATGAGCCGCATTCACAAGATGATGATGACAGCAGCCTTCTTCGTGTTTTATTTCATCATCAACGAATTTTTGCTCAATTACAGGTTTTTTTGCATTATAAGAAATCAATAAATCTACAACATAACCTACAATTATCGCAATTATGATTTTTAAAAGAATAATCGGCAAAATAATGTAAGCTTTTTGCGGATAAGTTAATAAAACAGGAATAGCCTCATCAGAAGTTGCCAAATACACAGAAACCAAAGTTCCGCGTGATAACAATCTTCTTGTATAAACAGTACTTGCAATTACTGAAAATCCGCATTGAGGAATTGACGCAAACAAACTTCCAAATAATGGCCCGATTTTCTTTATAAAAAATACAAATAAATGTTTTTTCTTTGTAAAATACTGTTCAATAATTTCAATCAAAATAAAGATTAAAAACAAAAACGGCACTAAATTAAGACTATCAATTAATGCATCTTTTAAGAAATCAGGTAAAAATTCTATTGGTTCAATCAAATTTTCAGCTAAATTCATTATATATTGTATTGCGTTCCACACGGAAGTTAAAAAATCATTCATCTCTCTATCCTATTTAATAAAAACTTCAGTAATTGCACCCAGTCCAAATATATTATAATACACCATAAATCCTGCTGCAACACCTGCTATATACAAAATAACTGTTGTTATATACGATACTGAAAGTTTAGAGTGCTTATAAATATAATTTAAACCTAAACCGGTTACCGTAAACATCCCCGCAAGAAATGCAGGGAAACTTATAAGTCCCAACACATAAACAACCCCAATCAAAACAGACACCGCACAATTCGGGATTAACCCTAATGCTGCAATAATCAAAATCGGCAAAGGTGAATTAATAAACATCACATCAGCCAAATTTTGTGCTGTCCCATAACACTGTATTAAAAAGTAAAAGATAGTTAATGAAATTAAAACAAACATAAAGATATTAACTGTATGAACAAATGCATGTTTAATTGTGTTCGGGCATCTTTCTTCCGTACTAAGTGTATGATGACAACACGCATATTCATTTATATCCATATTCATTGTGTTTAAGTCATCTTTATGTTTGATACGAAGATTTATAAGTGTTTCCACAAAATCAACTACAAAAGCCACCGCCAGAGCAAAAACAAATTTTATCCCCAATAACGGAAAAATTACAAAAGCTTTTGAAGGTTCTAAAAATAACAACGGCAAAGCTTCATCCGAACACATTATCAATCCGGCAAATAAAGTACCGCGAGTAATCATATTTCTGGAATAAAAAATACTTGTCAATAAAGAATATGTACACTGAGGTATAATTCCAACTATTGCGGCAAATAAAGCACGAAATGTTCGCAAAAAATTTATAAACTTTCTGATATTTCTAAGAAAATATTTTTCTAACAAACCTACAATATAATATAAAATTATTAAAATCGGCACAAAATAAATTGTTTTCAACAATGCCATACTAAGATATTGCGGCAAAAACGACATCTTATTTATTAATAATTCAGGAAATGACAAAATTTCATTAGCGACAGAAAATAATTCATTCATAGAACTATTTTACTTATTTTTCAGATTAAAATCAAGTTTAAAAAGCTAAACTACTTCATCACAGGGAAAAAATATTTAACCCCATCATCAGAACGCCAACGAATATAACCTGTTTTGGGGATTTTATCCATATCAAGAACACTTACTAATGCCCAATTCCCTCGAATAACAATCAGTTTAATCTGCTGAGGCATATTAATGGTAGAGACATTTTGTGCCGTATCTTCAGGAGCACCCTTCATTGATTTGTACATATCAGGCGCACCTTTTAGCATAACCAAACCGTATTTTTTACCGTAAGCATTATAAAAATTTATCCACGTCATAAATTTATATGGATCATCTTTTTTAATCCAACCCGTTTTACCGGTTGAATTATCATAAATTATTTCAACCCAATCTTCAGTAACATCAGTTACATTTACCAATGCAAAATCTTTCTTCGCTAAAAATACTGAAAAGAAATTTTGAGCTCCTATTGATTCAGGGAAAAATTCATTTTTATCCCACCTAACCCTATACAATATCATTGAATTTTCATCTGGCTCTTTATATATAGTGATATCATCTCCAACTTGATAAACCCCAACAGAATTTAATGAATTCAATATAGGGCGTACAGGCAAAATATCTTTTGCCCATACTTTTCCAATGGTTAAAATCATTAACGTAAATAATATTGTAACTATCTTTTTCATAACTAAGCCTTTTTTATTAAACTAAAACTATTCTCTAAACGTTATTTGAGCATAAGTTTTTTGTAATTTTTCCCGAACCGAAGTCATTTGCTGTTCTATAATTTCATCGGTCAAAGTTGCATTTTCATCCTGCATTTTAATCCTAAAAGCAACCGATTTGAAACCGTCTTCAACATGTTCACCCTGATAAATATCAAAAATTTCTGAACCTTTAAAAATATTTTGTTTTACAGCACCTTTAATTGTACGAGAGATATCATCACATGTAACATCATCATTAATTATAAATGCAATATCACGTTTTACTTCAGGATATTGAGGAATATGCTTAAAGCGCGGCACTGTTTCTTTAACAGCTGCAATAATTTGAGATAAATCAACTTTGAACAAAAATGCATCTTGATTTAACTTTAATTTATCAACTAAAACAGGATGTAACTGCCCGAAATATCCGATTGGCTCAGGTTTTTTGCCTAACAACATAATGATAGCCGTTCTGTATGGATGAAGAACGCTATAAGATGAAGCCAACTCTGTTTCTTCCAAAGCCACAAGTTTTATCCTGCGAGTCACATCCAATTCTTCAAAAAGATTTTCCAAAATACCTTTTACATAATAAAAATCAGTAGTTGTTTTTACCTGCCATTTTGAGTTTTGAACCTCGCCTGTCATAACACCTTGAAGTATACGAGTTTCTTTCACACCGGTATTTTTTTCATCAGCTTGTGATGTTTTTAAATATGTCTTACCTATTTCGTAAGCCCAGAAAGTTTTTTGTCCGTTGTCAAAATTGTTTTTCATACAATTCAACACGCTTGCTTCAAGACTTTGTCTAAGCATAGAATATTCTTCACTAGCTGCATTAGCAACTTTTACAGCATTTTCTTCATCATAAGTCATTTTAAATTTATCTAATAAAGACTTTCCGATTAATGAGCTTGTTTGAATTTCAGTTAAACCCGCACTAAGCATAAGATTATGAACTTTTTTAGTAATTCTTTCTTCTAAAGAAATTTCCGGACTTTGGGATTTTGACGGCAAAGTCGGAGAAATTTTATCAAAACCGTTAATTCTCGCAATTTCTTCAATCAAATCAATTTCGCGAGTAACATCATAAGCCCTGTAACTCGGAACAGCGAATTTTGCCGCCGTATCATTTCCGCCCAATTTTTCAAAACCTAAGTTGGACAATATATTTATGCATCTTTCAGGAGTAATTTCACAACCTAAAATTCTTTTTATTTGCGGATAACGCAAAGTAATTTCAATAGGTTCAAGTTCATTTTTACCATCTTCAACCATTCCGATAACTTCTGCATCAGCATATTCTACAAGCAATTGCATAGCGCGCATTAAAGCCGGTTTTACAGCACCTATATCAATGCCTCTTTCAAACCTTGCACTCGCTTCACTTCTGTATCCTACGCTGCGGGCTGACTTACGGTTGGTTACAGGTGTAAAATAAGCGGCTTCTAAAGCAATTGATGTTGTATTATCATCAATTTCGGAGTTTTCGCCCCCAAACACACCCGCCAAACATACACCTTTATCTTTTGTTGCTATCAACACAGAATCTGTTGTAAGCTCTCTTTCAACACTGTCAAGGGTAACGAGTTTTTCACCTTCCTTAGCTCGACGCACGCAAAGATATCCTTCTAATTTATCATAATCAAAAGCATGCAAAGGACAGCCATACTCAAGCATTACATAATTTGTTATATCAACAACATTATTAATTGCCCTAACACCGGAAGCGCGAAGTCTTGATTGCATCCAATCAGGTGACGGCTTAATTTTTATATTTTTCAACAAACCTAAAGAATAATATTTACAGCAATCACTATCAATAATTTCAACTTTAAATTTATCTGTCGACAAATCATTTGTGGATTCTATAGGATTAAATTTTAGCGGAACATTAAATAATGCACTAAGTTCACGCGCAACACCTATAACAGACATTTGATCTCCGCGATTTGCAGTTGGTGCAACATCAATAATTGTATCTTTTTCAAATCCTAAAACATCTTTTACATCTTGCCCGATTTGAACATCAGGGAAAATTCTGTTTAAAATTAAAATCCCGTCTTCATCTTGATAATTACGATCACTAACTCCAAGTTCATCCGCTGAACACAGCATTCCTTGAGATTCCACACCACGAATTACAGCAGGTGTAAGTTCAAATTGCTCTCCTGTTTTACGATCAAGAACTTTACTTCCTACACTGGCATAAGGTACAATTTGACCTTCTTGAATATTTTGAGCACCACATACAACTGTTTTTGTACCGCTGCCTGTATTGACCGTTACGAGATGCAATCTGTCTGAATTCGGATGAGCATCTATTTTTTCAATTTTAACTGTTTTTATATTAGTAAATGAAGGTTGAAGTTCTTCTACAGCTTCTACTTCTAACCCGCTCATTGTAAGTTCATGAGCTATTTGTGAAGCTTCAATATTTGACAAATCCACAAACTCATTCAACCAATTTAAAGATACCTGCATTTATATTTCCCTCTTAATTCATCTGTATTTACTTATATATTCTAGTACAAAAGAGGTTTAAAGTAAACAATAAATACCAAATATCAAAAAAAATAACGTTAATAATTTTGCTTTAAATTTTAATTTATGCTAAACTCCCAATAGAGGATATATAAATGATTCACAGAAAATCAAGAGATGAAATAAAAAGAATGATTCATGCCGGTCACATAGTTGCTCTTGTTCATCAAAAAATGAAAGAAGTTTTAGAACCTGGCATATCAACCAAAGAACTTGATAATATTGCAATGAAAATAATTAAAGAAAATCGCGCAATTCCGACATTTTTGGGTTACGGCGGTTTTCCAGCAAGCATTTGTACATCAATAAACGAGCACGTTGTACACGGCATACCTTCAGAAACCGAGATTTTAAAAGAAGGAGATATTATAGCAATTGATGTTGGTGCAACATACGGCGGTATGGTTGGTGACAGTGCCTGGTCTTATGAAATCGGAAAAGTATCCGACGAAGTTCACAAACTCATGATAACCACCGAAGAATCATTGTTTGCAGGTATCGAACAAATGAAACCGGGAAATGTGCTTGATGACATTTCAAAAGCAATAGAAGCTGTTGCAAATCGAGAAGGATACGGAATAGTGCGCCAATACGGCGGACACGGAGTGGGGCATGAAATGCATGAAGATCCTTTTCTATATAACTACAGCGTAGGAGATAAAACTCTTATTAAATCAAATATGGCAATAGCAATTGAACCAATGCTGAATCTTGGCACAGATGATGTTGTAGTTGCTTCTGACGGCTGGAAAGTATCAACAGCAGACGGAAAACCATCAGCTCACTTTGAACATACTGTAATCGCCACAGATGACGGACCAATTATTACAACAAAATTGTAGAGGTAAATATGAATTATTATGTAGGTTTATCTTTAGCACCGAACTCTACAACCGATTCCGGAGTAGCAGTTATTGATGAAGATAACAACATTATAAAACTCGACAAACTATATAAGATGAGCGACATAATTTTCTTTTTTGAAAATTTTACCGCTTTAAAAAATTCAAAAATTTGTGTATCTGTACCCGATGACAGAACAATGCTCGAAGGAAAATGGAGAATTTTATCAAAACCTTATCAGCAGGTAACTTCAAATAAAAATATACCAAATAGAGATAATTGGACACAAAGACATTCTAACCGAGGGTCCGAATACTTAAAAGAATTAACAGAACGCGGAATTGATATATATAGATTTGATATTTATATGGCAAGACAAAGCATGCACCTAAATTCTTGTTACAAAGATCGCTCCCCTGCTGATTGCAAATTTTTACAACAAGCATTGAAATTTGAATGGGGATTTGATAACCTGCAATCAAACATGATGCCTGTTTCACATCTTGAAGCTATTATCGGAGCAATTCTTGCAAAAGAAAAAACTCTTCATCCAAAAAATATCAAAACTCTATATAAATTTAAAGAATTTGATGTTATTGATATTAAAGAAAATCTCAATATATCTGACGATGTTTACAACTTTGAAAAAAATTTAAATAAAAAATGCCTATGTTAAAAAAAATTATTAAAATATTTGCAAATCCTTTATTATTTTATCTCGACAAAGACGGTAATGCCGTTTTCAGAAATTATTGCCTTTTTAAACATACAGGCTACAAATATAACATAGATTTAACAAAACAAGAAGTTGGAAAACTCCTTGAATACCGGCTTGAAGCAGATAAAAAATTAAAAGCAATATACATTTTTATTACCATACTTGTATATTTTATTTTTATCCATTCAAATTACTCATTATTAAACATATTATGGTGTGAATTTTTATGGATTATTTCAATATCTTTATTCAGAATTAAAGCTTCAAGTAATTACAGCAAATTTTTAAACACACAACTTGGTGAATATGAACTTGTTAAATTTCACCCTAACATATCAGCAGAAAAACAAAAACAATTTCTTCGAAATTTTTATTCAAAAATATATTTAACCATTATAATACTCATATTACTAACAATTCCGGCATTTATCTTAATGGGAGGAATGAATATAGCTCTACATTCTAAAAAACCACATACCAAAATTGCATATTCATTATCAAAAATTTATCTTACATTCTACCCGCAAAACCCAAAAATCTATGATATACAAGCTCTTTTAAAATATCAAAATAACGACATTAAAGGAGCAATTGACTCATATAAAAAAGTTTTATCTCAATCTGACAAAAAATTTGATTCAAAAGATTATGTAAGATTTGCGAACCTTTTATACCTTGAAAAACAAGCATCCTCTCCTGCTCAAGCACTGGACACATTTAACGAATATATAACACAAAAAGAATTGTCCGTTATGGAACAAACCAAAATGCTCTGGATAAAATCTATTTTTAGCATTGAAAACAATATTACAGATACCGTAATACAAGATTACGACGATTTGCTCTTATCCTTGAACAATAAAGACGAACGAAACAATTTTTATATAAACTGCGACAAAGCATATATGTTATATCTTATGGCAGAATACAAAGAAGCTTTACAGCTATATAACACACTAATACCTTATGCATCAAGCCATTCTGATAAGTATTCGGAAGAATTAAAAACACTATATGCAGAACGAGGTTTTACACGCAGAAAAATCGGAGATTTTACAGGCGCAAATAACGATTTTATAACATCAGGCATTGCATCTGATGAAATAAATTCGTATGAACCGTCATATTTAGCTCAGCAATTTATCGTTGAAAAGTTTTAAAACATCGTCATGCACTTCTTCAATAGATTTTGTAGCATCCAAAACGCTAATTCTATTGGGATAATTCTTAGCAAGCTCAAGATAACCCTCTCTAACTCTATTGAAAAATTCTTGCCCCGCACTTTCCATTCTGTCTTTAGAACTTCCGACGCGATGCATAGATGTTCTAACATCAATATCAAAAACAATTGTCAAATCAGGTTCTAACCCCTTTGTCGCAAGATTATTGAGCATATTTATTCGTTCAATATCAAGTCCTCTGCCATAACCCTGATAAGCAACCGTACTATCCGTATGCCTGTCACAAAGAACAATTTTCCCCTGTTCAATAGCCGGCATAACAATTGTATCAATATTTTGAGCCCTATCAGCTAAAAATAAAAAAGATTCACATCTGTCAGAAACTTCACCATCATAATTTAAAAGAATATCTCTTACTCTTTCACCCAGACCTTTTGCACCGGGTTCACGAGTTAAAACAACCTCATAACCTTTTGAAATCAAATAATCACGCAACAAAAAAAGCTGCGTAGTTTTTCCGCATCCGTCCGCACCTTCAAATGTAATGAATTTACCTTTATTTGTCATAAGTTTATTATATCATAAAAAAAATAAAGCAGCCCGTAAGCCGTGTTCTGTTTTAGATAATCATCTATCTGGTCTTGAGATTACTCTCAAGCTCTAGCGGTTCTTTCTCAAAGTGGGCGAACAACCTTTATAACCTTTGAACTCAACCTTGCATCCTGCATGGGTTTACCTAGCCGAAGCCTTCCGACTTCGCTGGTGAAGCTCTTAACTCACCGTTGCACCATCGCCTGATCTCATTTTTACAAACAAGCCATCGGCAGTCTGTAGCCTTCATTTAAGTGCCTGTCAAATCAAAGATTTGTCCGCTTCCCTACACTTTCGTTTCGGTCGCAACGGCACTTCGTAGTGTTTCGTTATCTGCCGGTCTTACTCTCGCAAGCCCGCACTGTATCTCAACACCGGCTAACACTTTTCTGTGGCACTATCCGCCGGCTCACACCGCCCGGAGTTTCTCCGGATGCCTGTTCTCGGATGCACGGACTTTCCTCACCTCTACTATTTCAGCTTTGGCGCGATTATCCGACTGCTTTATTTAATTTTCAATCTTCTAATTTTATTCTTCTTCAGCCTCTGTTATATCTTTATTTATATCAACAGCTTTTTTAGCCCAATCATCATAAATTTCAACGTTTCCGTCTGCATAAATTTTAATATTGAAACGATCCCAACCGCCTTTTCTATCATCGGAACATTTACCTGTAACATCGGTATCGCCGCAATTTGGGCCTTGAGATTCGCCGTTAACATCTACAACAAGCCAAGTATATGATGTTGGATCATTATCAGTAAATCCGCCTGATAATTTCCAAAATACACCGTCTTTTGTAGTAAATTTTCCATCACTATCTGCTACAGCACCTAATCTGCCTGAGAAAAGTGTTTTAAACTTATCGTAAGAAGTACTACCTGATTTTGGCGGATAATCTTTACAAGATATATACCCGTTTCCGTCATCAAAACCAACTCTTGCGACAGAATCATCCAGCATTGTCATATCTGGATAACAAGCATCATCGTTGATAAGATTAGAAACAATCTCCTGCGTTGCATAAAATACCCTTTTTGCCATAATTGTATTTTGATTAGGCATGAGGTTAAGAATTATAGGAAATAAAACCGCAGTAAGTATACCAATAATACCCAATGCAACCATAAGTTCTGTTAATGTAAATGCAAATCTTTTCATATTAATTTCCCTTTTATTGTATAAAATCCGTGTCAGTTCCGCCATCTAGAATATCACCCGAGCCGTCACCAACAAAATCACTGTCAACTTTAACTGCATTTCTGGCCCAAGCATTACCTATTTCCATTTTACCATTCGGATTAACTTTTATTTGAAACTTATCCCAATCCTTTGTACAAGAAGATGTTTTCGTCGAGCAATTAGTACCTTTATCACTACCATTGACATCAATTAAAATATAATTTACTCCATCATCCGTTCCGTCACCACTTATTTTCCATTCAATACCATCTTTAGTTTTAAAAGATGTATTCTTTGAATAAGATTGTGAGGCTATTTTATAAGAAAATAAAACCGCAAATTTTTCACAACTATCAGCACTTTTACTTTCATCCCATTTTCTACATTTTTTATGCCCTGCGCCGTCATCAAATCCGACTTTAGCCCCGGTTGATAATCTTGTCATATCAGGATAACAAACCTCGTCATTAATAAGATCATAAACCGCAGCCTGTGCAATATTAAAAGCTCTGCGTGCCATAACAATATTTTGATTTGGAAGCATATTAAATATTATCGGTAATAAAATTGCACTAAGTACCCCAATTACACCCAAAGCAATTAATAGTTCAGATAATGTAAAACCTGATTTATCCTTTTCCATAACAAATCCTCTGTTTATATACAAATTATAGCATATTCGGATGAATTATTCAAGATAACCTCAATAATTACCCAAATGTAAATTTTTATTTACATAATAGCAAAATACTATATTCATACGAGTTAATATTACATCATATCTTTTATAATGAGTAGGATATTATAAACACACGGATATTTGGATTAACACTCCGATATCAAGAAGCAGAAGGTATAAAATATGGTCGATAACAGATCTGCCGGCTATTTCGGAATTAGCGGCGCTTTCAATTTTAAAAGCGGAGACATATCCGGGACAGCTGCAAAATTATCAGATGAAAAAATGGGTCAAGGCGGAGAATATTTTGCTCAACAAAAACAACAGCAAGAAGATTCACCGGAACAAAACCCTTATATGGATCAAAGTGCAGTTCTACGTGCAACTTTAAATTCATTAGCAATGATGAATGTTGCAAACGTCCTAAATTCAAATAAACGTAAACCTACGTTATCAGAAGAAGAAGAAAAAATTTCAAACGATGTAAAAGAAATTTTACGTGTTCATAAAATTAATCAACAACAAAAAGAAAAAAGAGAGCAGCAAAATCAGGAAGACTAGATATGTTAACTATTACAAAAACTCAGGACGATAATACACTAAAAGTTCTCGGCGTTAATGAGGCCGAATCCGGTTCCTGGTTTAACCTGATAAATCCAACAAGAGAAGAAATCCAACAAGTATCACTTGTGCTTGGTTTGGATGAAAGCTTTTTAAATAATTCCCTCGACGCAGACGAGCTTTCACGTATGGAATTTGAAGACGGAAATCTCTTAGTCATCACTAACGTTCCTATTATGGATGATGAAGGAAATTTCGACACTTTACCTTTAGGTCTTATTTTTACTCCCGAAAGCATGATAACCGTATGCTCTCAAGAAAATAAAATAATAAATTCTTTCAATGAAGATACAGCCAAATTCTTTGACACAAGAGAAAAAGCAAATTTCATGCTCAGCATATTGTTCAGAGCGGCAAAATTTTATTTAAGATATTTGAATATTATCAATAAACAAACAGATAATATCGAAGAATCTCTGCGTAAAACAACAAATAACAAGGCTTTATTTCAACTTATGGAAATTCAAAAGTCATTAGTATATTTCACTACGTCACTAAAAGACAATCAATTGGTATTGCAAAAACTTTTAAGAATGGTTAATGCAAATACAGGAAACCTGCATTCTATATTAAAATTTACAGAAGACGATATTGACATGCTTGAAGATGTAATTATTGAAAACAAACAGGCCTCCGAAATGGTTGAAATGCACAGAACAATTCTTGAAAGCATGATGGATTGTATGGCTTCAATTATCAATAACAACCTAAACCTTGTTATGAAATTTTTAGCATCAATTACAATTATACTTTCTATTCCAACTATGATAGGCAGTTTTTGGGGAATGAATGTCCCAATGCCATTTGGAAACAATAGCATGGGATTTTTAATTGTAATTTTAATTTCAATAATGGCAACTTGTATCGCCGCATTATTCTTTAACAGAAAAGGCATGATGTAAATAAAAATAAATATTTTTATACTTGAATTTTTTGCATTAATTTTAATGCCGGAGCGTAAGTCGGAAGAATGTTTAAACATGCCTGAAGCGCTTTTTTACTTTGTTCCGTATCTCCTTGTTCATAAGCTATATAACCTAATAAATAATGTAATTCTGGATCATTATAAAACCTGTCTTTTGCCCGTCTTAAGAAAAAAAGTGCTGCCGGAAGCATATTATTTGCCCAGAAGACCCTGCCTATAAATTTATAACTTTCAGGATTAAAATATTCCATAAAATCAGAATATCTAATAATATTTTCTACAAAATCGCCCTTATAATATTTTATCATAAGATTTAAATCTATTTCCAAAAAATTTCTAATTTCAAAATACGTCGGATTTAAAGTAACATCACCACAAAGCATTTGTACCAAAACAAGACCCCAATGTGCTCTGGGATCTTGTTCAGATATTTGTTTAAAATATTTTTCAGCCTTATCAAAATTCTCTTCAATCAAAGAGCAATACGCGCTTTCCAACACATAACCGTGTTTTTCAAAATAACTCAAACACCCTTCATTGTCTCCTGACAAAAATTTATTTTTTATTTGTTCGTATTTTGCAGGCATAATTTTTATATTATTTACTGCTGTCAAACTTCTTGATATTTTGAATATTTCTATCTACAGTATTACCCGTATTATTAATAGATTCTTGAAGTTTTTTCAATTGTTGAGTTTTATATTCACTGTCCAATTTCGGAGATAAACCGTTTCCGTATGGAGAATTGATAAATTTATCCAATTCATCATCTTGAGCGCCGAACGGAAGTGTAAGTTTACCTTCTTCTTTTCCGTCTGCGCCAACAGTCGAAGAAGGAACATTTGAAACAGGATTTGATTGATTATAAAGATTATTCAAATTACGCTGAATTAAAACATTAGGATCAACAGGCGTAAGTTGTTTTGTTGTTTCAGAAACATTTGCATACGGATATATTAACTCAGGTTCATTTACGTTTTCGTAGCATTTATCCCCGCTACCCATGACACAATTTCTGCCGTTAGTAGCATATTTAACAATCATTGGATTAGCATTTAAAGCTATAACTTTTTCATAAGCTTTTATAGCATTTTCTTTATCATTAATTTTTGCATAACACATTGCCAAATAATAAAAACCTAAAGTATCATTAGGATGTAATCTTACATAAGACTCTGCTTCTTGCAAACATCCTGCAAAATTACTTTTTTTATACTTTGTTTTTATACTTTCTAAAGACGGCTTTGGATAAAAAGAAGGACCTTGTGTCCAAGCTGCAGGCGTTTTAGAATCAGCATAAACTTTTTTTGAAGATTCTCTTAAATAATCATTTCGGCGAACTTCACCGCCGCGAGAATTATCTGAATCATTCCCGTAAGAAGGCTCAGGCAATTCAGGTAATTCAAGCTTTGTCACATCTGTTGCATCGGTTGTATTTGCTCTACCTGCTTGTCTTTGACCCGCCATAGAATTTCTATAATATTCACTCATTACATTATCTGCGTTAGATGCAGAATTTGCGTGAGTGTCTGCATATAAATCATAACTTTTCAATGGATTTGGTACAGCATTTGCAATCGTCGAAATTGCGCTTAACGCAATAACTGCCATCAATATTCTACTCGCTTTTAGTTGCATATTCTTATCCTCTTTATAAGATTAATAATATTCTTTTTACCAAAATTATTGTATGGTATTACCGATTATTCGTCATAATCCAAACAGATGATATTTTCATTTATTCAAAGCAAATTTACACCCGCAATAATTTTGCCTATATAAATTTAACGATTTTGATATTTGATTTGTTTTTAAAAAACCGTCATTTTTTCTAAAATTTATACTATTATAACTTAAATCATATTTTTTGGCAATTTTTTCACCAATAGCGGTAAGTTTTTCATAATTTTTATGCGGACTAATTACCATTGAAGTCGTAAATTCATTTATGCCAAGTTCTTTTGCTTTTTTTGCCGCGGAAGAAAGCCTCAATTCAAAACACTTATCACAGCGCAAACCTTTTTCCGGCTCATCTTCTAACCCTTCAACAACTTTATAATATACTTCAGGTTCATAATTACCCTCAATTAATTCACACCCAAAGTGAGCACATAAAGTTTTTTCTGCTTCAAGGCGTTTTTGATACTCACTTTGAGGATAAATATTCGGATTATAAAAGTATACAACTACACGATATCCCATATCTTGTAAAAAAGATATGGGATAACTTGAACATATGCCGCAGCAAGCGTGCAATAAAATCTTTTTCTTAGAACAATCCGCTTGGTTTTGCACCATTTTCTTCTACCCATTTTTTCAATTCAGGATAACCTTTTACACCCATTTCGAATCTATCACCGATTTTTACAGACGGAGTTCCAATCATTTTATTAGAAAATGCATAATCAATATCATTTTCTATTTCTTTCATAATTTTAGAACTATGAGCATCTTTTTTTAATTTATTCATATCCAAATTAAATCCGGAATTTTCTAAAGCATCAATAACAGCAAGTTCTGTTGCAGGTTTTTTCTCAAATAATAAAGAATGAACTTCCCAGAATTTCCCCTGTTCTTTTGCAGCTTCGGCATATTGAGCGGCAACGCAGGAACCTCTATGAAATTCTTGAGTCAAATATTTATTACACTGCATATCTAATGGCATACTATGATGCTCAACTCGAACATTTTTATAATCTCTTACAAGCTTATGAAGCATTACGTTAATTGTAAAACACATCGGACAATTATAATCGGAATAAATATGAACAACAACCGCATCTTTCGCATCAGAACCGAGAACATTTCCTGTTATAGCATATTTATTTTGTTTTATTCTTACAAATTCCCCGTAATTATGATAAAATTTCAAAGCCGGAGAAAATTTTGCACTTGTATATGTCCAATATAAAAATCCGCAAGCACAAACCATTACAACCCCGAAAGCTATTTTATAAGGCAAAGGTTTTAATGCACTGATAAAATCATTCCAACTTTGTTTAATTGCACCGATAAAATGACCTTTTATACCTTCTGCAGCAATCAAACCGATACAAAAATTTATAACATAAGTGAAAACACACATTATACATAATTTTTTAATGTCAAAAAGACTTACACAAAGCAAAATCATTGAAATAGTAAAAGATATTAAACCCAAGGACGCAATATAATGAAATTTATTCTTAAATACTTCTAAAAATTTTAAAAACGGGATTTTTTTCAACTTATCAACAAACAAAAGCATTCCCATAAATGCATATAAGAATAAACCCCAATAAGCCAAAGGCACACCCAAAAATTGTGATTCTAAAGTACGAGCAACACCGTCGCAATCAACAAAATCACTAATTGAACAAAAACTTGGTAGTGCATATTCATTAAAATTTGCCTGATAATATATAAAAGCCAAATCAATAGTTATAACTAAGCCTAACAAAATTAGAACACTAATCCAAATATATTTTTTCTTTAACAATTTTGCTTCATTTTCCATAAAATACATTCTCCCTCTTACGAGAGATATTTTAGCGTGCAAGAAAGAATAAATCAACCGCTTAATATTTAATTATTAAACAATTATTCAAAAAATTCTCTAATGTGAATACCGAAAAAATTTGCAATCATTTCAAGCCTATCAACAGTAATATTAACTCTGCATTTTTCTAATTTTGAAATATATGAATTATCTAAATCCAACCTTAAAGACAATTCTTCGCGATTTAAACCTAATTTACTTCTCAATTTTTTAATTTTCTCTGATATTAACCTTCTAGCTAATTGACTCATTGTTTAATTATGGACTATTATTCTATCAGCATACAGGAATATTATTCCATAATTAGATCATATAGGAGGTACGAAATGACAGAAAAATTAGAAGATAAACTTGCAAATATACAAATAGGAATAGAAGAAATTAAAAGCTGCATAATTATTTTAAACCAGTCAATAAAAAATGAATATGATCCAGCAAATCTTAATGATATAAATAATGTTTTAGAATTATTACTAACAAAAATTAATAAAATAATTAAAGAAACAAACGAAATATCCTATGATTTATTTGAAAACAAAAACAACGAATAGTAATTAATTACACCATTTCAAACGGGCTGTGTTCTTTTGCATAAACAATTTCGACACCGTCACCGATTAGTTTTTCAAACACCGGCAAAACAATTATTTCGCTTTCAAAATGTCCGATATCATATAACACAATTGAACTATCAAGTGCTGCATGAAATTTCAAATCACCAGTCACAAAACAATCTGCCCCAAGTGAAATTGCATCATTTATAAACTCTGCACCCGAGCCTGCACAAAAAGCAATTTTACTAATCTCGGTTACGCCTTGATTATTAACAATACGTGCATTAGGCGAAATTTGTTTTATTTTTTGAGAAAATTCTTTAACGGACATTTTCTTATCAATCACACGCAAAAACCCGAAACTTTTTATATCATCGCCGAACAATTTAGCCAAAACATCTGTTGTTCCGCCCTGAGCAATATCAAGATTTGTATGAGCGGAATAAATATTAATATCTCCCCACTCAATCGGCACGCTAAATAAAGGATGATGAGAGAGAATCATATCACATTTTTCGGCTTTTGCCTGAAATACGACATCTTGAGTGACTGTTAAACAAAGCATAATTTTATGTATTTCATCAAACCCGTCTACATTTACCCCCCAGCCCGAACAATCCCATTCCTGCTGAGTTTCAATAGGCGCAAAATTTTCTATTTTACGGATTATTTCATACTTATCCACTCCAAAATCTCCCTTGCAATTATATTTTTTGAAGCTTTTTCGATTTTTTTTATGCTGCCTGCTTTATCTAAAATAATCACCTCATTTTCATCAGAATTAAACCCGATATCATTACGCGAAATATCATTAGCTATCAAATAATCGCAGCCTTTCTTTTCGATTTTTTCTTTTGCATTTTCAAGCAAATTTTCGGATTCTGCACAAAAACCAATAATTTTCTGCCCCTCACGCTTTGGGAGTTTACACAATTGCGCCAAAATATCCGGATTTTTGACAAGTTCAATAGTCATTTCATCAGAGCTTTTTTTAATTTTTTGCTGTGAATAATTCTTCACCCTATAATCAGCAACCGCTGCAGCCATTATAACAAAATCCGCATTATCAAATTCATTTTCCACAGCATTTTGCATCTCAATAGCCGATTTAACTTTTATAAATTTAAACGGACAATCAAAATCTTTTGTAGAAATTAAAACGACTTCAGCACCCATTTTATATGCCGATTTTGAGAGCGCATATCCCATTTTGCCTGACGAATAATTAGAAATATAACGAACAGGATCAATTTCTTCAATCGTTCCGCCGGCGGTGATGACAACCTTTTTACCTTTTAACTTTTGACAATAATTCAATGTTTCATCAACAGCATTATAAATTTTTTCTAATGAACAGAGCCTTCCCTTACCAACATAACCACAAGCCAAAAAACCGCTTTCTGGAGATAAATATTCTATTCCTCTTGATTGCAAAATTTCTAAATTTTTTTGCACCCCTTCATTTTGCCACATATTGCAATTCATCGCAGGAGCAATAAGCATAGGTTTTGAAAAAGCGCAAGCCACAGAAGTAAGAAAATTATCCGCAATTCCTTGTGCAATTTTTCCGATAGTATTTGCCGTAGCCGGAGCAATAAGCATTATATCCGCCCAATCGGAAAGCGAAATATGTTCAGGCTTCCAATTTTTAGGATTAAATTCGTCAACATAAACTTCGTTTTGCGATAAATTCTGAAGGGTTAATTTTGTGACAAAATTCAAAGCATTCTCAGTACAAATTATTTTAACTTCTGCACCCGACTTTTTGAATTTTCGCACAAGTTCACACATCTTGTATGCGGCAATCCCGCCTGTTATACCTATTAAAATGTGTTTATTTTCTAACACCATAAAATTATTTTAAATTAAACAGAAACTTTAATCAATGACACCCTCAACCATTTTATAAATCAACTGAACATTACTTTCTGAAGTCTTTTTCAATTTAATCATAATATCATTAATCAATTCATCTTTAGGACGCATATAATCAAATGTAAATAACATCTTAGGCTCTATACTTAATGCACCAGAGAGTTTGACAATCATTGAAAATGAAGGAGTCGAAGACGCGGTTTCGAGTCTGGAGATATATTTTTCATCTACTCCGATTTTTTCTGCTAACGCAGACTGTGACAAATCATTTTTCTTACGCAATTCTTTTAATTTATTCCCAAATTTTTTCCCGACAATGTCCATAATTCACCTCTTTAATCATAATAAAGCTGCAATTAATGACATTAACTAACAAATTGTTATATTAATATTGACAAAATATTACAAATAAGTATATTATGGCTTTAAAAGTTAACTTTATTAATAAAAATTCGCACAAATAAGAATAGGAGAAAATCATGAAGAAAGAGAAAAATGCTTTCACCCTCGCCGAGGGTGCTACGCACACAAACATGCTACAAAGGGTTGGTAACGGCTTCACGTTGGCAGAAGTGCTAATCACCCTTGCAATCATTGGTGTAGTTGCAGCGATGACAATACCAACGTTGATTGCGAAGATTAATAGTATTGTTACTGACAATCAAATTAAAGTATTCAATGCAAAAATTATCAAAGGCATGAACTTAACCAAGACTGCAGGGGATTTGAACGATACCTACACAAGCACCTATGATTTCTTAGTAAACGGTCTGGGCAAAAACCTAAAAATGGCTAAAGTATGTGATAAAGATCACATAAGAGATTGTA